>JAICKM010000395.1 GCA_025927935.1 Chloroflexia bacterium
CGTCCCGAATCATTATCGGCCTGGACCGCTACCGTGTCAATGCATTTGCCGCACCTCTCGCGCCCTCAACTCGTCGTGCTCGCCGCTTGGAGTTGGGCCATGATCCTCACCCAATCCGCCGGGCGCACCGCCGTCGGTGCCCTGCTCGCCGCCGTTTGGGGCCAGTCCGAATCCACCGTCCGCCAGCGCCTGCGCGAGTGGACCTATGAAGCCGCCGCCAAAAAGGGCGCCCAACGCACCGCTGTGGAAGTCCGGCCCTGCTTTGCCCCGCTGCTGCGCTGGGTGCTGACCTATTGGCCGGCCAGCGACGCCCATCTGGCCCTGGTGCTCGACGCCACGACCTTGCGTGCCGACTGTACCGTGCTGGCGTGCAGTGTCGTCTATCGCGGGAGTGCCATCCCCGTGGCTTGGACGGTGGTCGCCGGCAACCGCAAGGGGGCCTGGAAACCCCATTGGCTGGCGCTGTTAGAAGAGTTAGAGGGGGTGGTCCCCGCGGGGTGGACCGTGCTGGTGCTGGCCGACCGGGCGTTGTACGCGCGCTGGTTGTTTAAGCGCATCGTCGCCAACGGCTGGCACCCGTTTTTGCGCATTCAGCGCCAGGGCTACTTCCGCCGCGCCGCGCAAGCGCACTGGCACGAGTTGGGCACCCTGTTGCCCCAGCCGGGCACGGCCTGGAGCGGAGCCGTGACATGTTTCAAGAAGCAGGAAGGCCAGTTGCCGTGTACACTCATGGCCCGCTGGGACGAAGGGTATGCCGACCCGTGGTTAATCGTGACCGATCTGCCGGCGGACGTGGCGGAGGCGGCCTGGTACGGGTTGCGCAGTGGGATCGAGGCGGGATTCAAGGACCTCAAGCGGGGCGGGTGGCACGGGGAACAGACCAAACTGCGCGACCCCGGGCGGGTGGAACGGCACTGGTTAGCGCTGGCGGTGGCGACCTTATGGGTGGTGAGCGTGGGCGGGGAAGCGGAAGCGACGGCGGCGGGGAGCGGATTAGAGGCGTTACCGGCGCTGCATATCGCGCGGCGCGTGTGTAAAGGGCGCAGCCAAGCGCGACTGCTGAGTTGTTTCCGCCGGGGGGTGGTATGGATCTTAGCGGGGCTGGTCCAGGGGGTCGTGGTGGCGATGGGCAACTTCTGGCCGGAGGCATGGCCGACGCGGGAGCCGGCGCAGCCCTTACACATCATCGATCTGGCGGCCAGGGAGGCGCTAGCCGCCTAGATACCTACCCTTGAAAGCCCGCCACGGGGAGGGGAGACGGTGCCCATTGGTGCCAAGATACGGTGTTAAATGTCAAGTACCTACGGCCCAAGTTTGGGACCAGTTTGGAATCCGTTGCGGCGGGCATGGCGCGGCCAGGCCGGTCGGCCGCGTGGTCCGGTGCGCTCGTTGTGCCCTATAGCTCCGGGCCGAGCTACGAATCAGGCGGCCACGGTCTCGACCTGGGCGGGGGCGTGCCCGTACTCCGGGTCAAAGGTCTGCTGCTTGGTGACCAATGCCCAGGCCAGGTGGAGCAGCTTGCGGGCGACCGCACACAGGGCCACTTTCGCCGGCTTGCCCGCGGCTTTCAACCGGGCATAGAAGGTTCGCAGGATGGGATTGCAGCGTACCACACTCACCGCCGCCATGTATAGCGCTTGGCGCACCCGCGCATTCCCGCTGTGCCCGATATGCGGCTTGCCCCGCACCGAACTGCCCGATTGCCAGGGGTGCGGCGCTAACCCCAGGTACGCTGTTGCCGCTTCTACGCTCGGGCACGCCGTGAAGTTCGCCGTCGCCACCACCAGCCAGGCCGCCGTAATCAGCCCCACGCCGGGGATGCTTTGCAGCCGGACAATACTGCGCGCCCACTCGTCCGCGCTGGCGAGTAACGCCGTCAGTTCGTTCTCCACCGCTGCGATCTGCGCCGTTAGGTCCGCAATCAAGGCCGTTTGGCGCGCCACCACCGCGTCCACGACCACTGCCTCATGGAGGAGGGCGTGATGCTGGCTCTGCACTTGGGTCCGCAGGTGGATCAGACTATCGCGCCAGGCCAGGCGTTGCTGCAATTGTTGGTAGATCGCCGGCGGCGGAGTCCAGCGGGCGGGTTGCAGCTTGCGCCCCAACTGCACCAGCATCTTGGCATCCAGCGGGTCGGTCTTGGCGTGCTGCAAGACCGCTTTGGCAAAGTCATGGGCTTGTTTGGGGTTGACCACACTGACGGCGTAGCCGACGCTGTGCAGGGCGCTCGCCAACTGCATCCAATAGGTGGAGGTCGCTTCCATGACCACCAGGGTCTGGGCGGCGGGCACCTCAGTGGCCGCGAGCGCCTGCTGGAAGGCCGTAAAGCCAGCAGGGGTTTGCTCATAGCGTACCGGGCGCACGGGGGCCTGGTCGGCCAACCCCCAGGCAGCCGTGAAGGAGCGGGCGGCGATGTCTACTCCGACGAAGAGCTGATAGACAGCGGGTTGGGTCAGGCGATGTCTACTCCGACGAAGAGCTGATAGACAGCGGGTTGGGTCATAGGAGTCCTCCAACACGAAGAGGCGAAGAATGGGATCGATCCAGGAGGCAACGCAGCTACCCTCGTAATTGGTGGTCGGAGCCACACCATACGGTCCAGCCTGCATCTGCCTCAACGGGGTGGGGGCTACTCTTGCTAACGCGATCAGAGCCGCGTGGAGGCTCACAGCCTCACCACCCTGTCAAGACCGACGTTTCGATTCGATTGTTCGATTCGATCTGATTCTATTATACGAGGAGGCTCGTTCCCCCTTCCCGCCGTTGGACCGGCCTGAAGACGGCGCGTTCCCCCTTCCCGCGGCGGGAAGGGGGGCAGGGGGGTTAGGTTGGCGGGCCACCGGGATGCTGCCGCTCCGGGGCAACATCCCGCTGCGGCTAGATGCGCGGCGCCTGCCATTGGGTGAGTTCGCGCGGCTCGATCAGCAGGGCCTGCTGGGCCGGGGCCGAGAGCTGGGCCAGCAGGTGCGTGCTGGCCGCCTGCAACGCCGGGTCGCCCGCGAAGCCCTGCTCGAACGTGTCGCGCAAGATGCCCTCGATGGTCGCCGCGATTTGCAGGCCCAGCCGGAAGGGCAAAACCTGGTCGTTGATCTGCGGCACCATCGGGCGGGCGGCCCGGCTGTAGGTGTAGGCGAAGGTGCGCGCGTCGCCATGCTCCAGGGCGGCAGCGTAGGTGTCCAGAATGACTCGCGCTGTGACCGGGTCGACGCCATGCGCGCCCACGCGCACCAGTTCCTGCGTATCGAACATGATGCGCATGACCAGCACTTCGGCTTGATCGCGGATCAGGGCCGCTGCCCGCGCCCCGACATCGACGGGCACCTGGGTATCGGTGGCAGCTTCGGCGGCGGCGGTCGGCTGCGCCCGCTCGGCGGCGGCGGCATCGGTGGCCGCCACAGCGGGATTACCTACCCCGGCGACCTGCGCGACCGCCGATAGCGGCAGGCCGGAGCCGGGCGCGGTCGCGCTGGCCGCCGCCGCGCCGCTCCCGCCGGGCGGCATGGCGGGCGGGCCGGCAGCCGGGGCGGGCGTCACCGCCGGGCGCGTCTCCAATGGGGCGGCCGGTCCCGCTTGCGGATGCACCTCGTGGGCCTGGGCGGGCAGCGGTCCGCTGCCGGCGCCCGGCGGCGCAATGGTCTGGTCCGCCAGCACGGCGGGCGCGGGGCTGAAAGTGGTGCTGCCGCCGGTTTCCGCGCTGCCGGTGTTGGCGCCACCCGGTTGGGCCGGACCGACGGCGGGCGCGGAACTTGGCGCGTGCGCCTGCGGGTCCTGCCCGGTGGGCGCCACGCCGCGCGGCCCGCTCGCCGCCTCCGGCGGTTGGGCCGCCGGATTCTGGGTCACGGCAGGCACGGGCGCTCCTTTGGGCGGCTGCGCCGGGCTATTCGACTGGTTGCCTTGATCGCTCATGCAATACCTCTCCTAACACACATCAAGATCGCTCTCCGTAGCGGCGCAATTCATCCCGCCCGTCGCCCTCATAGGGCCGTAGCGGCGCGATTCATCCCGCCTGTCGCCCCGACTAGTTGTCTGAGAAACTGCCGCGCAGCGCGGCGGCGTTGCCGGTGGGCGCCGCCTGCGTCGAGCGCATCAACGTCAATTCGCGTGTGATGTAGTCAATTTCCATCGGCAGCCGCGCCGCCGCCGACGGCGCGGCCAGCAGGGCCTGCTTTTCGGGCAGCGGCACCTGCACCAGCGCGGCGATCAGCAGCGACAGCAGGCCCGCGTCGCCGGGCAGCGGCAAAGGCAGCCGCAGGCCCCAATCCTGGGCCTGGTTGCCGGTGGCCGCCACCAGCCGGGCCAGGTACTCGTTGAGCAGCGCGCCGGCCTGGGCCGCCATCGCGGGGTCCGGCGCGGGCGCGGCATCGTCCGGCCACAGGCGCACGCGGGCGCGCAGATACGGCTTGCCCTCCGGCACGAAATCGAGCACCTCGATCCGCTCCAGGCCCGCGGCCACCAGGAAGAAGCGCCCGCCCGGCAGCCGTTCCAGTTGCGTAATGCGCGCCAGCGTGCCCACGCGATAGGGCACCGCCTCGCCGCCCACCTCGATGCCGCGCTCGATGCCCACCACGCCGAAGCGATCTGTCCCGGCCAGGCAATCGGCGATCATCGTCTTATAGCGGTCCTCGAACACGTGCAACTGCACGGCAAAGCCCGGAAACAGCACGCTACCCAGCGGGAACAGCGGCAAATCGACCAGTTCCATACACGGCATCCTCCGGGGCCGGGACCCCGGTCCCACCCGTCCTCTATAAGAACGGCCCGCCCCCCGGATTTGTCATGGGCATTATAGCACACGAGTGGTTAGGGGTCAGTGGTCAGGATAGGTGCCCGATGTGCGCGATAGTCTATTACGGACCGTTTGTCACTCTTCGCTCCGCTCAGAGTCTCGGCGGGGGGAACGGAGACGAGATTCTTCGCTCCGCTCAGAATGACAGGGGCCGGGCTAAGAGCTACCCAACCCTCGCCCACTGACCACTGACCACCGACCCCTCGTGTTGACATATGCCCACAAATGTGGGAAACTGGACAATGTAGCACCAACCCGGTAGCACCCAAATTACGCCTGTTATACTGCTAGAAAGCTCACACTCATGTACCGCCGTCGCGCCCTCGCGCTTTGCTGGACTCTGCTCCTGTTACTGCCGCTCCTGCCCGTCCTACCGCCGGGGCCGCCCGCCGGGGCCGCGCCCGCCCCGTTCGCTGCGCCGCGCTTCGAAAGCGTGTGGGCGCGCACCGACCAACCCGTCGCCAACGGCAGCGTGGCCCGCTCGTGGATCTGGGGGCCGGCGCCGGGCGAAGTGCGTCAGGAACCGTTTGCCGGGGCGCCGGGCGGGTCGCGCACCGTGCAATATTTCGATAAGGCGCGCATGGAGGTCAACCCGGCGACCGGCGACGGCCCCTGGGCGACCACGACCGGCCTGCTCGTCGTCGAACTGGTCAGCGGGCGGGTGCAGACCGGTCCCGACACCTGGGAGACCCGCGCGCCTGCCGAGATCCCGGTGGCCGGCGACAGCGCGCCCGCGCCGGCCCTGGCCGCCGCCGCGCCGGTGTACCGCTCGTTCCACGACGTAGCCTCGCTGCCCGGCGGACCGGATCGCCGCGTGGCCCCGGCCACCGGCGCGGCGGTAACGGCCACCATCGACCGGGCGGGCGCCGTGGGCGCGCTACCGAGCAGCGGCGTCCACTACAGCGCCTACGCGCCGGAGACCGGCCACAACATCCCCGACGTGTTCGCCCGCTTCGGCCAGACCCAGGGCCTGGTGGACGAGGGCGGCACGCTGCGCCAGGGCACAGTGATCGACCCGACCTACGTGCTGGGCTACCCGATCAGCGAAGCCTACTGGGCGACGGTGCCCATCGACGGCAAACCCCAGCAGGTGTTGATCCAGCTCTACCAGCGCCGCGTGCTGACCTACATCCCCAGCTACACCCCGGCCTGGCAGGTGCAGATGGGCAATGTCGGCCGGCACTATTTCACCTGGCGCTATAACACGCCCGCCGTCCCCGAGCCGGCAGCCCCGCCCACGGCCACCGCGCCACCCGCGCCGTTGAGTTCTCCCGACGGCTTTGTCGGCATCAGCGGCAACCAGTTCGTCTACAGCGGCCAGCCGGTCACGCTCAAGGGCACCAACTACTGGATCCACACCGACCCCTTCGCCGGGACCTGGGCATTCTGGGACGGCCCCACGGCGCTGGCCGAACTGGCGCGGGCGCGCGACCTGGGCGTGAACACCATCCGCATCGGCCTGCCCTACGTCCACGCCGCCACCGACCAGGTGGTCTGGGGCGAGGGCTGCAACGACAAGGGCGCGCGCTGCGACCATGTCAACGGCTGGATCGCCAACGAGATGACCCAGTTGTTGCAGATCGCCTCGGTCTACGGCATGAAGGTGATCTTCGTGCTGTTTGACTGGGACGATACCATCGTCTCGCCCGGCTCCAGCGAGTACCAGAAGCAGATGAACTATCTGCAGGGCGTCGTCACACCGTTCGCCAACGACGACCGCGTGCTGGCCTGGGACATCCACAACGAGCCGGAGAACTACCCCACCTGGCAGGGCACCA
>JAICKM010000726.1 GCA_025927935.1 Chloroflexia bacterium
ATGGCCGTAGTGCGCCCATCGCTCGGAGGTGTTGAGGACTTCCTCCACCTGACCAAAACTCTGTGAGTGCAGAGAGAGCCGTGGGCCAGCGAAATCGCCGCCCATGGCTCTTTTATTTTGCCCTCACGGGCGTCAGGCAACATCAGGGAGAACCAGGAATGAACATCGCGCACAACCACCCGGCCACGCACGCCGGGTCGTGGATGGACCAGATCGCTCGCGTGGACGCGAGTCCGAGTGTGCAGGGGCGCCCCGCCTGGCGCCCAGGGGAGGAAATTCTAATGGAACGCGCAATCAAACGCCCCCGGATCGTCACGATTCAGTTGTCGATCATCAACATCCAGATCAGCCTGCGCCCGCGGCGCACCGGCGGCCAGGAGCACAAGCTCGCCGGCCTGGTCGCACGCGGCCAGATGGCGCGCACCCTGGGCCGCGAGCGGGACATGGCGTTCACCCATCTGATCCTGCGGGGCTAACCGCATACGTATTTCCAGGTAGGGGCGTAATCTACGCCCCTACTCTTTTGTATTTATTGCGCCGGAGGAACCTGATAATGACCGATACCCTGGATAAGACAGCGCGGGCCGCCGATCCCGCCGGCACCTTTGTCTTCCGCCGCCCGCAAATCCCCGCCGACGTGCCGCGCATCGTGCAATTCATCAACGACGTCGATGCGGTCGATCAAAACGATGAAGCGACCGACGCCGAATCCACTCTCGCCGAATATACCTGGCCCGGCTTCGACCCGGCCCAGGACGCCTGGGTGGTCGAGGAACCGGGCAACCCCGACCGCTTGATCGGCGAGAACTGGGTGGTGCATGTGGAGAATACCCGCCGCGCCTTTGCCGGCGTGCGGGTGCATCCGGCCTGGCGCAGGCGCGGGGTAGGCGGCGAACTACTGGCGCGGGCCGTGGCGCGGGGTCGCGAGATGGACCTGGCCTATCTCTCGCTCGGCATTGACGACCGCCATGCGGACGCCCAAACTTTTGTGCAACAGCGCGGCTTCCGCCCGGTGGTGCGCTGGGTGCTGATGCGCGCCGAGGCCGATCTGGCGCTGGCCGCGCCGGTCTACCCCCCCGACTACCAGGTACGCAGCTATGTCGAGGTGAATGACCCCGCCGTGGCCGCCGAGGCGTTGAACCGCGGCTTTACCGGCCACTGGGAGAACCGCGAGCGCCCGGTCGAGGAAATCGCGCACCGCTTGGCGTATCCCCACACCCGGCCCGATGGCATCTTCCTGGCTTTCGCTCCTGACGGCGATGTCGCCGGGATCTGCTGGGCGGCCATCAACGAGACGCTGAACGCCCAGCGCGGCGAGGCGCTCGGCCACATCAACAGCCTGGGCGTCGCGCCGGAGCACCGCCGTCGCGGGTTGGGCCGCGCTTTGCTGTTGGAAGGTATGCGCTGGCTGCGAGCCAGCGGCCAGGGACCGATCGAACTGGACGCCATCGGCAACAACGAGCTGGCCCTGCCGCTCTATCACGATGTCGGCTTTGCCGTCAAGAAGCAAGGCCAGGAGTTCCGCCTGGACCTCTAAGCCGGGCGACGGCACTCCGTTCAGAGTAGCAAGGCGGTTTTTGAGACCGCTAAGCAGTAAAGGAAGCAGCAATGTCGCAGCTAATTGAAAATCCAGCTACTTCTACACCCGATAGGTTTGTCATCCGCCCGGTGGATCTGGAGGCAGATGTGCCCCGGCTGGTGCGGCTGTTTGATGAGGTCGAAGCCGCGGACCAGGCCGGGAACTTCACCAGCGAAGCGATGGTACGAGCACGCCTGCAGCAGCCCGGCCACGATCCGGCGCGTGACCGCTGGGTGGTGACCGAACCGGACCACCCGGACCGCGTGATCGCCCACGGCATGGTCGCCCGCTCTCCGGAAGCGCCGTTTGCCTGGTTGGGCGTGCAGGTGCATCCGCGGTGGCGGCGGCGCGGCCTGGGCAGCGCCTTGCTGCCCCGCGCGCTCGCCCGCGCCCGCGCGCTGGGCGCGAGCTATGCCAACACCGGCACCGGCGCGCATCTCACCGGCGCGCAGGCGTTCCTCACCAAACACGGTTTCCGCCCGCGCAACACGTTTGTCGAGATGCAGATCTTGCCCGAGGTGCCGCTGGCCGACCCGGTCTACCCGCCCGGCTATACCGTGCGCACTTACGCCGAAGTGAACGACCTGCCCACGCTGCTCACGGCATATAACCGGGGCTTCATCGGCCACTTCGAGCACCATGACGAGACGGCGGAGGAACTGGCGCACTGGCTGACTCTGCCGCACATCCGGCCGGAGGGGTTCTTCCTGGCCTTTGGTCCGGCGGGCGACCCGGCGGGCATCTGCGCCGCCATCGCCAACCCGGACCGTAGCGCGGCGCGTGGCCGGCCCACCGGCTATATCGACAGCCTGGGCGTGGTGCCCGAACACCGCCGCAAGGGCCTGGGCCGCGCCCTGCTACTAGAGGGCATGCGCTGGCTGCGCGCCAACGGCCAGGAAGTGATCGAACTGAACGCCGTCGGGGATAATGAGATGGCCTTGCCGCTCTATGAGGGCGTCGGCTTCGCCGTGGTTCATCGCCACCTCGGCTACCGCTATGACTTGAATGAGGAGCAAACAGCATGACCCAAGTAAAAGAACCCTCGGCGCAGCGCAACGTGGCGGACGAATTCGTCTTCCGCCCCTTCGCCATGGACCGCGACGTGCTGCCCATGCTGCGCCTGATCAACGAAATCGAAGCAGTCGACCAGGTCGACGAAGGCCGCTCGGAAGCCGAGTTGCGCGAGAGCCTGACCTGGCCGGAAGGCGACCCGGCGCGCGACCGCGTGGTGGTCGAGGAGCCGGGCCACCCGGACCGGCTGATCGCTGCCGTGACCATCTGGAAGGCATCCACGACGGATCGCGCCGACGTGCGGGTGATGGTCCACCCAGACTGGCGCCGCCGGGGCCTGGGCCGCGGCCTGCTGGCGCGCGGCCTCGCCCGTGCCCGCGAGAAGGGCGCCGTCTATATAAGCGCCGGGCACGACAACCGGATGCGCGCCGCTGCCGCGTTCCTGCGCGCGCACGGCTTTCAGCCCACCGGCACCTGGATCCAGATGCGCTGTGAGGCCGATGTGCCGCTGGCCGAGCCAGTCTATCCCGCGGGCTATACGGTGCGCCCCTATACCGAGGTGCAGGATGTGCCCACCGTGACGGATGCGCTGAACCGCGGCTTTATCGGCCACTTCGAGCACCGTGATGCCACCGAGGCCGAGATCGAGCACTGGCTGAGCGGCGAACACACCCGCCCCGAGGGCATCTTCGTGGCCTTTGGTCCGGCAGGCGACCCGGCGGGCATCTGCTGGACCGAGATCAACCCCGATCACAGCGCCCGGCGGGGGCGACCCACCGGCTATATCGACAGCCTGGGCGTGGTGCCGGAGCACCGGCGCCACGGCCTGGGCCGCGCCCTGCTCTTGCAGGGGATGCGCTGGCTGCGCGATAATGGGCAGGCAACCATCGAACTGGATGCCTGGGGCGAGAACGAACGCGCCTTGCCGCTCTACGAAGGGGTGGGCTTCCGCATCAGCCGCCAGGGCCAGTCTTACGAGCGCAGGCTTTAGACCCGTCACACCGCGAGTCCTATGCATAGGGGCCGGTTTA
>JAICKM010000514.1 GCA_025927935.1 Chloroflexia bacterium
CGTGGCGGAGTCCGGCCAGTCGTTGCTCACGGCGGCCGGGCAACCACTCCTGACGGCCCTGGTCTATGGTCTCTTTTGGACCTATCACCGGCGGGTCATCGCCTGGGATGCCGAACTGGTGGCGGAAGTGCCGCTCCAGGCGAGCATCCGCCGGCTCTACTACTACTTGGTCGCGCTAATTGCCCTGGCCGTCCTGGCCTCGGGCGTCACCAGCATGTTGCGGCTGCTGATTGACTTGTGGCTCGGAGGCAGCGTCACGAGCGCGCTCAACCGGCAGACCTGGGGCGATCAGATCAGCCTCTTTGCCACGTTGATCATCGTGGGCGCGCCCGTCTGGTATGCCAATTGGTTCCGGCTACAACGCTGGGCCATGGCCGCCGACGGCGGCGCGGATCGCCAGTCGGTCCTCCGGCGGATCTACCTGTTCCTGATCCTGTTTGCGAGTGTGATCACCCTGCTGGCGAGTACCGCCTGGATTGTCTATCAGATCCTGCGCACGCTGGGCGAAAGCTTCAGCGGCAGCCTGATCAGCGACATGAGTTGGGCGCTAGGCGCGGCCGTCACCGGGGCGGTCCTGCTGGCCTACCACCTGCGCATCCTGCTGGGCGATCAGCGGGCGGGAACCGCCGCGCCGGTGGCCCCGCGCGGCGAACCCACTACCGTGCCGGCCCCGGCGCCGGATGACGCGCTGGCGGTGGTCGTGGCGGTGCGCAGCCACAATCCGCGCGCAGTCGAAGAGGCGCTGGGTAGATTACAGGATCTCCTGCCCGCCGGCAGTGTGGTGGAGGTCTTACCCGCCGGGCATGTGACGGCCGGCGAACTACGCGCCTGGCTCGCCCACCACCCGCTCCCACCAGAGCCACCCGCGCTCCCGTCCGATAGCCCTTCCGGCAGCCGGCCCCTACCGGCCTGATCCACAGCCTCCAGCACCCGCCCCCCCACAGGATTTTTGTTTCCATGGTGGGCGGGCGGGTTGTTTGTGTGTACTCGGAATGTATCCCCCAGATGGTAGGGTTACGGTAAGAATTGCACCCACTTTTGATACCAAAATGTGACCTCTAAACTTGACAAGAGTGTGCTATATTCTTGTTAGCAACGTAGTTGTTGAAGCAGGTCCACCCCGCGCAGTGGTGTATCTGCCGCGCAGCCCCTTTGCTGGGACCGTCGAGACCAGCCGCGCCCCCGCACACCCGGCCCGCCTGCCCTACCCGCCGGTAGGAGCTTGGAGAGGTATGCGGTGCCATGCTACGCATGGACGCGACTGGCGGATGGAACGAGAGCACACGCGTCCTGCCCGCCGGTGGCCCACTTCGTCGCCCAACGAGTTTGCGCGAACGGAGACCGGTGGGCAGGATCATAAGGGCGCTTGCCGTAAGCTGGACTGCACCGTCGAAGGTCACTTGCCGGCAGACTCCAGGAGATGGGGCAAGGCCCAGGTGCTGACGCGTGAGGCTCTCTCGTGAAGGAGTTCCCGTGTTAAGTACCAGACCAAGATGGCGCGCGCCCTTATTAGGGGCGGCGATCTGTGCGGGCCTGGCGTTTGCCGGCGCGCCTGCGGCGTACGCCAACGGCCCGGCCCCGCAAAGCGCCACGTCCCACGGCGCCGTGGCCGCGCCAGCCAAGCCCACCCCCACAGTGAAGAAAGCCACCCCGGCCAAGAAGGCCACCCCGGCCAAGACCTCCACGACCAAAAAGGCCACCACGACCAAGAAGGCCACCCCGGCCAAGACCTCCACAACCAAAAGCGGCGCGGCCAAGTCGACCAGCACGAGCACCAAGGTCAAGAGCACCGCCGGAGCTAAAAGTCCGGCACCGGCCAAGAGCACGGCAAAGGTCGAGCGCGGCATCGCCATGCATTATTATCCGGGCCTGTTTGCGACCGTTGCCCGCAACCGCGGCATGACTCTGCGCAAGGATGTAGACGGCTACGCGAGCCGGCAAAGCTGCGCTGAGTTGGGCCGGGTGGTCGAGGCGCGTATTCGCAATCCCCGGACCGGCGCCTGGGGGCCGTGGAAACGCTACCAGATCGTCGATTGCTCGGCGCGCAGGCATCTCGCCTACCAGCGCAGCATCGGCCTGATTTTGGAAGTGGACTATGCGAGCGCGGCCAAGGCCGGGTTCGTCTACCGGGGGCGCAGCGCGGTCGAAGTCAAGCGATAGAGGAGACCCGGCGGCGCGGCGGCGCTCCGGCACCAGGAGACAGGCGGGGTGGTCGCTGGACTACCCCGCCTGTGCGTTTATTCGGCGGGCCGGTGCACGACGCACCCGCTCAGGTCGATTTTGCGCAGCAGCAGCGGACCGATATCGCGCCCTTCCCAGAGCGGGAACAGATACGCGCCGTCGGCACGGTGGTGCGTCTGCACGTAGAGCGCGAAGGCTTTACGCGAGTCGTCGCCGATGGCGGCGCGCACCTCAGCAAAGAGCGCCTGCAAGCGGGCCTCTTCGGCAGCCACCAGCGCCCGGATGGCCGCCGCGATGGCGCTGCTCTCGCGGTGGAACTCCTCCGGCAGCCCGATCATAAAGCTATCCCAGGTGCCGGCCACCAGGGCTTCGCGCACCGTCTCCGGCGACAGCATAAACCGGGCGCGGTGCAGCCGGAAGTAGTCCGCCGTCTTCACCTTGACGCGCAGGTTGTTCGGGAGCCGCACGACCCAGCCTTCCACGCCCGTGCTGGTCTCGATCAGCGGCACGACATCGTGGATGCTGTGCGCCAGCACGCGCGCCACCAGCGGGAAGCCGTAGCGCGCCGCGAACGCGGCCAGTTCGGGATAGGTGTAGTCATAGCCGTCCGCGCGCCGCGCCCCGATCAACACCAGGGCTTCCAGCGCGCCGTAGTTGACCACGATGCGGTTCTCCGGGTAGATGATCTCAAACAGCAAGGTCACATCGTCCGGCAAACCACGCAGATCGTAGCGTGCCCGCAGGTGCGCCGTGGCCCATTGGGCCTGGCTGCTGCTGAAGCTGCCCCGCGTGGCGATGGCCGGACCGTCGTCCGCGCGGTAGAGGATCGCCATGCTGCCGTCCATCTTGGCCGTGATCTCGCACGGCCCGGCGGGCAGCGCCTCCAGCGTGGTGTCCGGCGTCTCACCCAGGTTGAAGAACTTCTCGAAGGGCACGGCGCGCACCGTGGCCGTGGGCACGTGGACAATCAAGCCGCGGCAGACGCGCTCCACGTCGTTCCAGCGCCGGGCGTAGGCTGCGCGGGCGGTATAGTTGAACAACAGCAGATCGCCCTGCCGCGCGGCATAGATGTCGCCCAGCGCGTGATAGGCATTGGTGTCATAGCCAAATTCGCGCACAGCGGCCAGCACCGTGGCAATACCGGCGTGCAACATCGTAGCGCTCATCGACAAGTGCTTATTCCTCCAGCATCGTTTCTTCCTCATTATAGGGATGCCGGCGCCGGAGACAAGGGACTGCGGAACGGAGCGCGGGTCCATCGGGCGATGGAATCGCGCCCCGCCGCCCGGTCCTACCAGCCCTCGTGATGGACGTAGTCGGCGTCCGCCGTGCGGCCCCGCTTGAGTGACGGCGACCGCCGGTCCGGCGCCGGGTGCCCGATGGGGATCACGCCGACCGGGGTGACTTCGGGCGGGATGTCCAGCGCGGCGCGCAGGGCGTCGAGATCGTGCGTGCCGGTGAAGCCCGCCGCCAGGCCCTCGTCCACCACAGCCAGTAGCAGGATCATCACGGCGCAGCCGATGTCCATATGCCAGTAGGGCACCGGCCACTCGATCTCCTGACCGTCGTCGCGGATCTTGTCCGGCTCCTGGTAGCGCCGGTGGTAAGCCGCTTCGCTGGTGCAGGCAATCACCAGCACCGGGGCGCCGGAAATCCAGTGGTGGAACCCGCTCTCGACGTAGCTTTCCTCGCCGCAGATACGCGCGATCTCCTGCTTCAGTTCCGGGCGCGTCACCACGACGAACGACTGGCCCTGGGTGAACCCGGCGCTCGGCGCGTGGCGGGCCAGGTCGAGCATCCGTGTAATAGCCTCCGGCGCGACCGGTGCGTCCGTGAAGTTACGGACCATGCGCCGCTTGCGCACCACCTCACTAAACTCCATCGTCTCCTCCTCCTGCATGAGCCGGGCACACAGCCCGCGCATATGACCGGGCAACAAGAGGAGCGAGGTATGGGTACCTCGCTCCTACGTTTGCGCTCTATACTATATACCGCCGGTCACGACTCCCGCAACCGGTTCCCGTAGCCGGGACCGGACGCGGCCATTCCTCAGCGCGCCTTCCAGAGGCCCACGGTGTCGTCCGAGGAAGCCGTGGCGAGCGTGGCGCCGTTGGGCGCGAAGGCCACGCTCTGGATGCTGCCCTTGTGCCCTTCCAGGGTACGCAGCGCGGCGCCGTCCGCCGCGCGCCAGAGGCGCACCGTCTCGTCATAGCTGCCAGAGGCCAGCACGCTGCCGTCGGGTGAGAAGGCCACGGCATAGACGCCGTCAGTGTGCCCGGCCAGCGTGCGCAGCGCCGCGCCGTCGGCCACGCGCCAGAGCCGGATCGTGCCGTCTTCCGCCGCGGAGGCCAGAGTCTGCCCATCGGGGGCAAAGGCCACACTATGGACGATGTCGGTGTGGCCCGTCAGGGTGCGCAGCGGCGCACCATCAGCGACATGCCACAGCCGCACCGTTTTGTTGCCGAGCGCGGCGGCCAAAGTCGTGCCGTCGGAAGCAAAGGCGATCTCGTTGACCGAGGAGCCGCCTCCGTCGAGCGTGCGCAGCAGCGCGCCGTCCGCGGCCCGCCACAACTTCACCGTGCCGTCCAGCGAACCGGAGGCCAGCGTTTGCCCGTCGCGGCTGTAGGCCACCGTCTGCACCATGTAGCTATGCCCGGTGATAGTGTGCACGGGCTGCCCGTCGCTCACGCGCCAGATACGCACGGTGTTGTCTTTGCTGCCGGCGGCCAGGGTTTGCCCATCGGGGGCAAAGGCTACGCTGGTCATGCCGTCCGCGCCTTGCAGCGTGCGCAGCAGTTTGCCATCCGCCGCCCGCCACAATTTCACTGTGCTGTCCTGCGACGCCGTGGCGATGGTCTGCCCATCGGGGGCAAAGGCCACGCCGGTCACCGTGGAGGCGTGCCCCGCCAGCTTGCCGGTCAGCGCCACACGCGCCGCGTTGGTTGCTGAGATCCCGCCCGTCGCGGGTGGCGGCTGCGTCCCGCCCCGCTCCTGGTAGCGGAACTTACCCAACTGGCTGAGCAGCACGTCATACGGCGCCTGGTTCTCCGGATGGTACTCGAACACCGCCCGCTCGAAATATTGCAC
>JAICKM010000370.1 GCA_025927935.1 Chloroflexia bacterium
ATCGGCGCCGCTGCCGCGCCAGAAGACGGCCCAGTCGATGCCGAACCCGCGCAGAATCTGCGGCATCTGGCTGATATGGCCGAACGGGTCCGGGATGTAGCCCGCGGGCATGGCGCCGCCGAAGTCCCGCGCGATGCGCCCACCGCGCAGGAAGTTGCGGATGAGCGACTCGCCGCTGACCAGGAATTCGTCGGGCAGGATGTACCAGGGACCGACCAGAATGCGGCCCTGTTGCACATGCTCACGCAACTCGGCGGCGCGCTCCGGGCGCACATCCAGGTAGTCTTCGAGGACGACCGTTTGCCCGTCCAGCATATAGTGAGCGTAGGATGGGTCCGCCGCCAGGATCGCCAGGAGTTTATCGATCAAACGGATCAGTTTCATCCGGAAAAGCTGAAAGGGTAAATACCACTCCCGGTCCCAATGGGTATGGCTGACGACATAGAGAGTCAGCGGGGCGGACTCGGCGGGCGGGGCGGCGACCGGGGCGCTGTCCGGTGCATCCATATCGATCCTCCTGGCCTCGGCACAGTAATAGGTGGTGCGATTACGGGCGCATTGTACCGCAAAGGCGGGAGCGCGGCAAGCGTGACTCTCCCGGCATCTGCTTATAACTTCCCTGGCCGGCCGGCATAGGGTACAACATGGTCCAGCGGCTTGGCGGCGGGGATGAGTACGGATGTTACTCCATCCCTCTTGCGGAATCGTTTCCACCTGTAGTAGAATGGAACCGTTTCCATCAACGGAGGCCAATGGGGTGTGCGGAAGTGTGGTAGTGACTGAGGCCGGGCGGCGGAGTGGGGTGCCCGTGTCGTGACCCCGCCCTGACGACAACGGCGCACGAAAGCAGC
The DNA here is from genome assembly GCA_025927935.1 of Chloroflexia bacterium. Next base: position 852 of record JAICKM010000370.1, read on the forward strand.
CGGAAAGGAGCAGATCATGCGTGTGTTAATCTCCGGGGGCGGTATTGCCGGGCTTACGCTGGCCTACTGGCTACACCACTATGACATTCCAGCAGTGGTGATTGAACAGGCGCCAGCTATTCGCCGTGAGGGCTACGCGATCGACTTCCTGGGCACCGGCTACGCGGTTGCCGAGCGCATGGGTATCATCGACGAGCTGGCGGCACACCAAATCCCCTTTGACAAGTTCCTCTATGTCAACAAGGAGGGCAAGCCCGTCGCCGAGATGGATGCCGCACTGATGCGCAATCTCACCAAAGGCAAATACCTGGGCCTGATGCACGCCACACTCGAAGAAGTGTTGTATGATGCGCTGGCCGGGCAGGTTGAGGTGCGCTTTGGCCGGTCCCTCACGCATGTAGTGGATGGCCCGGATGGGGTGGTGGCGACGTTCAACGACGGCACGACGGAATCCTTTGACCTGCTGATCGGGGCGGACGGGGTTCATTCGATCACGCGCAGCATGGTCTTCGGGCCTGAAACCCAGTTCAGCCGCTATCTCGGCTACACCATCGCCGTTTATCTGCTGGCCGACCACTACGGGATCAGCCCCACGCATTCCTTTCAGATATATATCCAGCCGAAACGGATGGCCGCGGCATACTGCACGGACCAGCCCGGCCAGATCCTTATCTTTTTCATGTACCACAGCGCGCAGCAGGAACATGTGCCGCGCGATCAGCGGCTGCCCCGGTTGCGCGAGGCGTTCGCCGGGATGGGCTGGCTGACGGACCGGTTCCTCGCCGATGTCGACCCGACAGCGAGTGTGTTCATGGATACGGTAGTCCAGATTCAAATGTCCACCTGGCATCGGGGGCGGGTGGCGCTGGTGGGCGATGCCTGCGACTGCCCCACGCTGGCCTCCGGGCAGGGCGCGTCGCTGGCGATGGGCGGAGCCTATCTACTGGCGCAAGCCCTGCACGAAACGGCGGATTACGGGCAGGCGTTCCAGCGCTACGAACAGCAGCTGTACGGCTTCGTCCAGGAGCAGCAAAAGAACGGCCGCAGTTTTGCCAAATCCTTCCTGCCGGCCACCCCGCTGGGGCTCGTGGCCCAGCGCGCAATGATGAAGGTGCTGTTGCGCCCGGCCTTCGGCGGCCTGCTGCGCCGCCAGTTTGGCGCCGAGAGCCTCTTGTCCCGATACGACGGCAAGCCGGCGCAGCCCACCGTGCAGGATGAAAGGCTCCCCCAGGTGTGAGCCTGCTTATGCAGCAGCCTCGTCCGCTGACTTGTCACTCTGAGCGCAGTGAAGAGTCTCCGTCTCGCACGTCCAAGACGGAGATTCTTCGCTGCGTTCAGAATTGACGATCCTGGTGGAATAGGCGACTCAAGCGCTGCCCGTGGGTCGTAACACCGGGATCACCGCGCGGATGCGGGTGCCCTGGCCGGGCGTGCTGTCGAAGGTCAGCCGGCCGCCCAGGCGCACCGCGCGCTCGTGCATGGAGCGCAGGCCGAGGTGGCCGGGGAACGAGCCGTGGGGGTCAAAGCCGATCCCATCGTCGGTCACTTCCAGGGTCAGCCCTTCGGGGTCCGCCGTCAGCCGCAGGGTCACGTTGGCCGCATGGGCGTGCTTGACGGTATTGTGCAGCGACTCCTGGCCGATGCGGTAGACGGCTTCCTTGACTTCCAGGGGCACGTCCGGCTCAGCGCCGAGGTCCGTCTGCACGTCGATGCCGTGGCGCGCGGTCAGCGCCGCCGCTTGCTTGCTCAGAGCGACGACCAGGCCCTCGGTTGCCAGGGACTCGGGGCGTAGCTCAAAAATGAGGGCGCGCATTTCGGCCAGCCCAGCCTGGGCCAGGCTGAGCACGTATTCGAGCGGCCCGGCTGCCTCTTGCGGCGCGCGGTCCAGGAGCCGGCGGGCGGTATGCGCACCCAGCGAAATGCCGTAGAGGGCCTGTGACACCGAGTCGTGCAATTCGCGGGCCAGGCGCTGGCGCTCCTCCAGCGCGGCCTTGCCTTGCGCCTCGGCAAACAACCGCGCGTTCTCGACCGCCACGGCCGCTTGGTCGGCCAAGGCGATCAGGAAGTCGGTCTCGGCTTCGGTGACGGCGGGCGCCGGCTGGTAGTAGCTTTCCAGGGTGCCCAGCGCCCGGCCGTGGTACAACAGGGGCACGGCGACCACCGAGTCCCAGGTGGCGTCGCGCAGAAACGGATGCAAGGGTGTATAGTGCGCATTGCCGAGGAACCGCCGGCGCACGTCGTGGACGATCTGAGTCTCATGGGTGCGGAAAGCGCGGAGCATCGGCGCGTCCACTCCTGTCCGCCAGGTGCTCTCCAGCGCGGCGGGATAGGCTTCCGGCAGCCCCCAGCAACTGGCTAAGCGCACGGTTTCCCGCACCTCGTCGATCAGCACGACCGAGCAGGCGATGGCGCGGGTCGCCTGCACGACATTGCGGGCCAGCGCGTGCAGGGTTGCTTCGAGCGACCCGGCGAAGGCGACGTTCGAGGCGATCTGGGCCAGGGCCGCGTTCTTGCGCGCCAGTTCCTGGGATCGCTCATAGAGCCGCGCGTTTTCCAGCGTTATCGCCGCCTGGTTGGCGACGGCCATGACCAGGGCGGCATGGCGCGGCGTGTAATACCCGGGCTCGTCGTGGTCGATGCGCAGCAGCCCAACCACGTGGTCCTTGACCAGCAACGGCACGCCCAACCAGGCGCGTGCATAGCCGAAAACCTGCCGCATCTGGTCACCGGCCTGCTCGCGGAACCGGCGGGCCGCCGAGCTGTCGCCCCAGATATCGTCGATAATCACCGGCTGCCGGGCGCGCAGCACCTCCTGATAGCCGGCGGCTTCTTCCGCCGCGAAGCGCACCGGCAGCGCCAAGCTGCCGTGGGCCGGTCCCCGGATCTCCAGCGCCACAAAGCTGCCGTTTTCCACAGCGAAAATCGCCGCGCCCGTGTAATCCACCAGCTTCTTGAGTTGATCGAACACCAGGTTGAGCAGCGGTTTGAGTTCCAGAGTCGAGGCCATGCTGTTGGAGACTTCCAGCAGGGTGGTCAGTTCGCGGGTGCGTTCGTCGACCCGCTGCTCCAGCATCTGGTAGGCTTGCACGCGATCGGTAATATCGCGGACGACGGCCAGGATATGGGGCTGCCCTTTGTGCAGGAAGGGCGTGCCGTGCACCTCCACCGGCAAGGTGCTGCCGTCCTTGCGCACGTTAACGGCCTGGGTCTCAAACTGGCCGCCTGCGCGCACTGTTTCCACGAATTCCCGGAAGCTGGCCTGGTAGTCAGGGTGGACGAAGGTGCGCGGATCGCGGCCAATGAACTCGTCATAGGTATAGCCATGCATGCGGCAGGCGGCCGGATTCGCTTCGACCACGATGCCCTCCAGGCTGTTGACGATCAACGCGTCGCTCGTCGCCTCGAAGACGCCGCGATACTGGGCCTCTTTTTGTTGCATCAACTCGTAGGTCTGCATCCGTTCGGTGGCATCGGTCGTCACGTCGATCACGCCAATGACCTTGCCGTTCTCGACCAGCGGAGTGAGGACGACATCCCAGTAGGAAACCAGGCTGGCGCCCTGCAAGCGGAGCGCGTCCTGGCGGATCGTCTCCCCGGCGAGCACACGGGCCAGCAACGGCTCGACGGTCTCCTGGGCTTTGGGCGCCAGGTCGAAGAATCGCACGCCGGGGCGCACCGTTACGTCGCGGGCCGTCGTGTAGCGATTGATAAAGCCGGCCCAGGTTGGATTGCAGCGGCGCAACACGAGATCCCGGTCGAAGATGGCGATACCCATCGGCATGCGGTCGAACAAGATCTCCAGCAGGCCCCACTGATTGCTCAGTAGCGGATCGCTATCAAAGGTATCCGCGGTTTCCTCACTTATTGCGGCGGGCAGCAGTTCAAACAGACAATAATCCGCGCCGGTCGCCTGGCAAGCGTGTTCCACGCAGACTACATCGCGTCGCGCGCCGAGGGTGTTCATCATGCCGGCCAGCACGCCCGCGCTGTAGGCACAGACGGGGCCATCCAAGGACCCGCCATGCCGGATGAACATCCAGGACTCGAAGGTGAACCGGCCCCGCACTACCGCTCGCCCGAGGGGCCAAGTCAGGCTCTCGACGGTGAACTCGCCCAATCCCGCCGCCTGGATGGCGGAGACGCAATCGCGCACGGCTTCCCGCGCCTGTTCCGGCGCGATCCCGGCGGTGAGGGACCGCGCAAAGGATGCCCCGCTGTTCGCGCCGGCCCGTTGGAGGACCACGCTGGTTAGCCGCCGGCCGGCCAGGGCGGTGAGGCTACGGCGCAGCGTCCAGAACCCGGCTTCGACATCGAGCAGCGCCATGCGGGCGCTCCCGAACCAGAGCGTGCCGGGATCTTCGCTACGATGCAGCGAGTCGGGAGTCAGAGCCATGTTGTGCTGGAACCTCGGGTGGGGTGGATAGGCCGAATTTGCATTGCCCGCACAGGCTGGGAAAGACGGCGCACCAATGGGCGCCACCAGCGAAGGCGCTCTTAAACGGAATCGACACGGGCGGGAGATCTCGGTCTTTATGCTGAGATTTGTCCAGGCCAATGCCCCTGGCGATATCCGACCTGTGCCGCACGACCCTTGTCGCCCTGGCCGGTATAATACACTGAGAAAACTAGAACAAATCTCCGTTATTATAGCACAATGGGTTGCTACCTGGCTACGAACTAGCCAGCCCGCGGAAAGCGAGTGAAGTATGATCCGCATTTTGCTGGTCGATGATCAACCGGTGATCCGCCATGCACTCCGAACGTTGCTGACCATGGAACCGGACATGACAGTGGTCGAAGAAGCGCCGGACGGCCGGGCGGCCGTCAAACTAGCGCAGGAACTCCAGCCCGATGTCGTGGTGATGGACGTGAACATGCCGCGCCTGGACGGACCCAGCGCCGCCCAGGAAATGCGCCGGCTCACGCCTCAAACGGCGGTCATCATCTTGAGTCTCCACCACGACGAGGTGACCCGCACCCGCGCCCTCGCCGCCGGGGCAGCGGCCTTTATCGAGAAGCAGGCCGCCAGCATGAGTACGCTTATGGCGGCGATCCGCCAGGCGGCGCAACCCGCCTAGCCCGCTCACGCCCTGACTGCCGCCCCGTGCCAGCCGACGGGGCGGCTTTTCGCTTTCATCCTGGCGTCTCCCCCGGCGTCTGTCCGTCTCCCTCTCCCTCCAAACACACATGGATGTGGTTGCGGACGCGTGGTTGATTCCGACCGGGGCCGGTCATATAATAGGTCCTATGAGCACAATCGCCGTTTCCGAACTCCTATACCTGCTGGATACGGCGTTCGAGGGAACGTGGCATTCCCTGCTGGACAACCTCCAGGCCGTCACGCCGGAGGATTGGACCTGGGTGCCGCCTGGAGGGCACCGTACCATCCACGATATGATCCAGCACGTCGGCGGCTGCAAGTTCATGTACCACGACTACGCCTTCGGCGCTGGGCTCCTCACATGGGACCATCCGCTCGTCGATGGTAAGGACGTGCTTGACACCCCAGCGGCAGCGATTGCCTGGCTGCGTGAGGGCCAGGAACGCCTCCGGCACAGCGTCGCCGGTCTTGATGATGCCGATCTGCCATGCTCGCGGATGACGAACTGGGGTGAGCAGAAAGAGACCCGGTGGATTATCACCGCGATGATACAGCATGACCTCTACCATGCGGGCGAGATCAACCACCTGCGCTCCTTGCACCGGCAGACTGACCGCTGGGCTTACGATATGGGCTGAGGCCGTCCGCATATCGCCGCTGCTCCACGATCCATAAAATATTGCACGTCCAAATTTTCTTGATTAACTCACTGCTTATTCTGCGGCGATGCCGGCAGCCGGTTAGGGGAGGGAGATCTTATGCAACGCATCGCGGTGGCCGGCGCAACCGGTGTGCTAGGACGGGCGCTGGTGCCGCTGTTGCTGGCGGCGGGCTATGAGGTGCGCGCGCTCACGCCCTCGACGGCGAAGGCCGCCGATCTGGCGATGGCAGGAGCGGAGGTGCTGGAGTGCGATTTGCTCGCCCCGAGCAGCGTGGCCCGGCTGCCGGATCTGGTGGCCGGTTGTGCCGCGGTCGCGCATATC
>JAICKM010000625.1 GCA_025927935.1 Chloroflexia bacterium
CCGCGATAGGTGGCGGCGGGCCAGTGGACATGGTGGGGGCGGTTATAGACGGTGACGGCGTGGCCGCGGGCGGCCAGGCGGGTGGCGACGGCCTCGACGCAGGTTTCAAAGCCGCCGTAGTTGGCGGGGATACCCCGGATGCCCATCATGGCGATTTTCATGCTTCCTCCTGAGCTATGCCAACCCGGCGTACCGGAGCAGTAAGGCGATGCCGAAGCCGGGCGGCGCCTGCGTACTGCCGTCTGTGCCCTACCCCGGTTCCCGTGCGCGACCAGACCTGCTCGGAGCCGCGCTGCCGGCATCATGCGATCACATATCTTGATCGATACAAACACTACTCCTTCATTAAAACAGGAAAGCCCCGCCGGGTGAAGCATTTTCCGGTATAATGAAGTGTACAAGAAGCGATACAAGAAGCGATACACGCGCCTGGGACCGCTGGATACACGCGTGATTGCCGGCGGATGGCGGCTTGGGCGCCGCCGGGCAGCAGGTGAGGGAGATTGAAGGAGTGGGATCGGTTCCCGTCGCGGGGGATATCACGTTTGGCCCCTGGCTTAAAGCCCGGCGCAAAACGCTCGATCTAACCCAGCGCGATCTGGCGCAGCGGGTCGGTTGCACGGCGATCACCATCCGCAAGTTTGAAGCGGGGGAGCGCCGGCCCTCGAAGCAGGTCGCCGAGCGACTGGCCGTCTGCCTGGAGATTCCGCCGGACGAACAGGCGGCCTTTGTCCAGTTTGCCCGCACCACGCCAATCCGCGATGAGATTGCGCCGGTTATGGAGCCGCCCACCCCACAACCGGCGGCAACCGTGATCCTGACGGACTCGCCGGCCCTTATCCTGCCGCTCGCAGAGATGCCCACGATGACGCTGCCGGGCGCGGCGCGCGGGATACCGCCCGATCCGGTGGCGGTGCCCATGGCAATCACCGTATCCGGGGCAGTTGCCCCGGCTGCCGCGACCATGGTAGCCGCCGGCAAGGCCGGCCTGGGATCGGCCCTGGCGGGAGCGCCGCCGGCCCTGCTGGCACCGGCGGCGCATTATCGCCCGCCCGCTCGCCCGCGGGGCAGCCGTACCCTGCTGATCAGTGTGCTGCTGGTGCTCTTTGGCGTGACCTTGCTGCTGGCCGCGCGCAGCCTGCCCCCGCCCGCGGTTCCGCCCGCGGGCGGCGATCCACCGCCGCGCATCGTCGTGATCGCCGTCACGGCCTCGCCGGTGGACACCATGACGCCTTCTCCAACATCGCCCGCTGCCTCGACTCTGCCGGCGGCGGAGACGCCGCCGCCCGCCGCGCCAGTGACTCCGGCAAAAGCGCCGCCGACCGTGCGCGTGGTGCTACCTCGCCCGACCCCGTTGCCGCCGTCGGCCATGCCCACGGCGCGCTCGCTGGTCCGCCCTGCCGAGCCGAGTGTCCGGCCCACCCCCGAAGCGCGTAGCGCGACCGAACCGCCGGCCCACCTGCCGCCAGCCCCTATTCCCACGCCTGAGGTGGACACGCGCGCGCCCTTGCCGCCTTCGCCGGGGCCATCCGCTCCGGACATGGCGTCACCGACCGCCGGGGCAACTCTGCTGCCGACGCCACCCGCTTCGCGCACGGTTCTGCCACCGCCCGGCAAGCCGCCGACTCGCCCGCCTGCTCCGACCGTGCCGCCGACCAGCACGCCTATCGCGCCTGCGGCCACGGCGACGCTACCGGCCACAGTCGCGGCCGTCGATCCGACGAACACGCCTCTGCCGCCAACCGCTACAACCGAGCCGGACACTCCGATCCCGGAAGCCACCGCCACGCCGGTCAAGTCCACGCCGGCCCTGCTACCGCCGACCAACACGCCGGTCGCCGCCACGGCCACGCCGCCCCCGCCCACAGCCACGCCCGCGACCACGGTAGTGCCGTCCGCGACGATCATTCCGCCCACCGCAAAGCTGCTGGGCGCCCGCTAAGTTGGGCCGCCGCCGGCTATCGGATCGGGCGCGACCTTGATCGCTACCGCGCAGCAATATGCCGGTGGCAGCGTACCCCTTATACGCAGAGCGATCATCGGGTCCCGCGTTACGCCTTTTCGGCGGCAACCGGGCCAGCCGGCACCTGATTCGCTCGCTCGGCGGCGGCAGGCTCCTCAAGCCCTAGCTGGACGAACAGGTCAGCGGCGGCCCGGCGGGTGAGTTCCCGGTTGGGAATGTAGAGGTGTTGCATTAGCAGGCCGTGGACGCTAGCCAGCAGCCACCCCGCCGCGGCGGTTGGATCATCAACTCGTAACACACCCTGCGCGCTGCCCGCGGCCAAAACCAGTTCCAGCCGCCCGCGGAAAAACTGGAAATAGCCGGTGAGCTGCTGGCGGATCGCCGGGTCGTACAAACCCGCGCTCCAGCAGGCCAGGAGCAATTGGACCATCCGTAGCTCGCCGGCGGTGGGCGCCATCAGGCGCCTGCGGATGCTTTGCAGGACGCGCACCGGGTCGCGGACCGGCAAGCTGGTGAGCTGATCGATACCCGCCGTGGCCCGCTCGAACAGCCGCGCGACCACCGCTTGCATGATGGCCTGTTTGTCGGCGAAGAAATAGTTCAACGCCGAGCGGGCCACGCCCGATCGCTCGGCGATGGTGCTGAATGTCGTGCCCGCCCAGCCGAGGTCCAGCAACGACTGCTCGGCGCCGTCGAGAATCTGTTCGCGTCGCACATCGGGCGCGCTACGCCGCCGGCGCCCTTCGCCGTTTTCCATACGTCCTCCTCTTGTAGTACGATTGTACAATATCTATCTGGACGATGCAAGGAACCAAGAATCAATCACCGCATTCGCTCTGCCAGTTGACAAGCCACGTGGCCCGTATTATAATCGTAACGTATAGTACGTTACGATTATAGGGACGCATCGATGGAACACCAACCGAACAGCCGTACACAACAGACACGCGAGCGGCTGCGCGCAGCCGCCCATCGGCTGTTTCTTCAACAGGGCTACCTGGCAACAAGCGTCGATGCCATTTTGGCCGAGGCGGGTATTTCCTCGAAGGAGACTCTCTACCGTCACTACGCCAACAAGGAGGCCCTCTTTGTCGATGTCTTGAGTCATCTGACAATGGAGCAGCCAGGCTTTTCCGAGAAGCTTGCGGCGCTGCCCCCGCCCCACGATCTACCGTCGTTGCGCCAGGCACTGACGCAGCTTTCCCACGAGATCGTATTGATGATGAGCCAGCCTGGATATCTGCCCCTGGTGCGGATGATCCTCGCTGAAGAGCCGCGCTTCCCGCAACTCGGCTCTTTGTTCTTCGCGACCGTCACGCAGCGCGGGATCTCGATCATCATGGGCTTGCTGCTCGCCGCCAGGGAGCGACAGTTTATCACTGACATTGACCTGGCGGCGGTGACACACACGTTGCTTGGTGGCTTGATAACCTCTGTCCTGTTGAGCCACGTGCTTGCAAAGGAGGAAGCGCAACCTTCGGCATTCAGCCGCGCTGACGGGGTCGTTGAGGTTATCATGCGCGCATTGACCCCGTAAACGTTGCTTTTGGCTCGTGTTCCTGGAGGCAGTGTAAAAACATGAACAAAGACAACAAGCTCAAACGAAACTTTGCCAAGCGTTTCGTCAATCCGCTCTTACGCAACCTGGCCCACTCGTCCCGTGGTCCGTTCGCACTTCTGCGCCATGTGGGCCGGCGCAGCGGGAAACCGTATGAGATACCGATCATGGTCTGGCCGGTGAAGGATGGCTTTGTGATCGCCTTGACCTATGGCCGGCAGGTCGATTGGTTGCGCAATCTTCAGGCTGCCGGCCAGGGCAATTTGCTCTGGCATAAACAGGAATATGTTTTCCAGAAGCCGGAATTCGTTGACGAACAAACAGCCTTGCCGTCGCTTCCTCCCTTTGTTAAGCGAATATTACAGCTTCTTGGCGTACATGATTTTGTGAAGCTGCCAAGCCCGCCTGTAGCCTGACCCTGGGCTGATCTACTAAGATGGCCTGGGTGAACGGCGCTATGGGCAGTCCCCCCTGTCCTACGTCCGGTTTGCCTGGTAGGTTTTGCGTCGAGTGTATCTGTTGACTCTAACGGTATCTGGTGCTACAATGGAATTATTGTACAATCGTACAATAAAACCGAAACTATTGGGCAGCGAGGACTGGCCGCGTTGCCTGGTTTGCAGCAGGGAAAGGTGAGCACATATGAGCCGGAAGATGCTTGATGCGCAGCGCGACGGCGCGACGGAGGGGACCATGATTCTGCCGCTGGATGCGGCTGAAGCCACACTCCCGGTCGTGGGCGGCAAAGGGGCGAACCTGGCCCGGCTGACCCGCGCCGG
>JAICKM010000536.1 GCA_025927935.1 Chloroflexia bacterium
AGTGGCGGCAGGTCAAGCGGGGCGCGGTAGGCCAGGAGGTAGACGGTCTCGTCGCCGGGGAGGGCGGCCAGGGCCGGCACCAGGTGGCGAGTGTAGCGGCCGACGCCGCGAAAGCGGTGGCCGGTTTGCAGCGGGGTCATATCCAGGGCGATCCGCGTGGCGTGCATGCTGCCCCCGGTATCCGGCTCCGAAAGCCGGCACGGGCGCGTGATCCCCGATCACGCGCCCGTGCCGATTGCCGGCGACTTAGCGCCCCTTGCGGGTCGTCGTGGGTGCGGGCGGCGGGGCGGAGGCGGCCTTGTTCAGGCGGGCCATCAGCCGCGACTTGCGGCGGGCCGCGTTATTCGGGTGAATGATGCCCTTGGCGGCGGCCTTGTCGAGCGCGCTGATCGCAGTCACCACGGCGGCGGCGCTGGTCTCGGTGTTGCCGGTGTCGATAGCCCGGCGGGCCTTGCCGACATAGGTCTTGAGTGCGCTGCGGACCGGCCGGTTGCGGGCCTGCTTGCGCTCCGCGACACGAATGCGCTTGATCGCCGATTTAATATTAGCCAATGCGATGTATCCTCCTGCGGGTCTACTGTAACTTGATCGATCTTTACGGTATAATAGCTGCGCGTCACGACGGTGGACCAGGATTGCTTGCGGGGGGTGGCCTACCGCCGGTTCACCGGGGTGAACTGAGGATAGCCCAGCCGCCGCAAACAGAAGCGCCGGCGGCCCATCAGGGCGCAACATAAGCAAACCTGCCCGCGGCAGGTCCGACAGTTATTATAGCCGACAGGACCAAAAAAAGCAAGTGACCCAGCGCTCCCCGCCCGCGATCCCGGCGGGCGATCCTCCGGAAGAACCCACCGCGGCGGGCGATCTCGCCCTGCCGGTGCGGATGCCTGCCCGGCGACTGGACACCGGCGACCTGCCGGCCACAGAGGCCGCTACCCCCGCGCCGTCGCGGCAGCCCACGGCCCGGCGGCTGGCCGGGGCCACGGCGCTGGTGGGCGGGGCCTTCATTATCAGCCGCCTGCTGGGTCTGTTCCGCGACCAGGTGATCGCCGCGCACTTCGGTACCTCGGACGCGCTCGACACGTATATCGCCGCCTTCCGCGTGCCCGATACCCTGTTCCTGCTGATCATCGGCGGCGCGGTCGGCTCGGCGTTTATCCCGGTCTTTTCGGGCTTGCTGGAGCAGCACAAGACCGCGGCGGCCTGGCGGTTGACCAGCACGATGATCAACGCCTCGGTGGTGTTGCTCTCGCTGGGCGGTATCTTGCTGGGCTTGCTGGCTCCGTGGCTGGTGGCGCTGATCATCGCGCCGGGCTGGGCGCCCGAAAAGCAGGCGGCTACCGTGGAGTTGACGCGCATCATGCTGCTGTCGCCGCTGTTCCTGGGCCTGGGCGGGTGGGCGCAGGGCATCCTCAACGCGCGGCACAGCTTCACCTTGCCCGCCCTGGCGCCTATTGCCTACAACGGCGCGATCATCGCCGGGGCGCTGTTCCTGACGCCGCTGTGGGGCGTGCGCGGGCTGGCGCTCGGCGTGGTGATCGGCGCGGCGCTGCACTTGCTCGTGCAGTTGCCGGGGCTGGTGCGCGCGGGCATGCAGTACCGGCCCTTCCATCTCGACATCCACGACGAGGGCGCCGGGCAGATCGGGCGTCTGATGGGGCCGCGCATCGTGGGCCAGGCGGCGTTCCAGGCCAACATCATTGTCGTGACCTCGCTGGCGTCGTTCCTGCCCGACGGGCAACTATCGGCGTTCAATTACGCCTACCTGCTGATGATGCTGCCCTACGGCGTCTTCGCCATGAGCCTGGCGACCGTGCTCTTCCCCACCATGACGGCGCAGGTGGCCCGTGGCGACCTCGACGCGATGCGGACGACGTTGGGCAGTGGGCTGCGCACGCTGGTCTTCCTCACCCTGCCCTCGGCGGTAATCCTCGGCCTGTTGCGCTACCAGATCGTCGGCCTGCTGTTCCAGTTCGGCGCTTTCCACCAGGGATCGACCGAACTGGTCGCGGCGGCGCTGGGCTGGTTCGCCTGGGGCCTGCTCTCCTACTCGGTCGTGGAACTGCTCACCCGCGCCTTCTACGCGCTGCACGACACGCGCACGCCGGTCATCGTCTCCATCACCACGGTGGCGCTGAACATGGGCCTGAGCTGGGCGCTGGCGATCGGGTTGCATATGGAGCATACCGGGCTGGCCCTGAGCCTGGCCGCGACCACGACCGTCGAACTGGCCGGGCTGCTGTTCTTCCTCCGCCGCAAGCTGCCAGGCGTGTTCGACCGGGCCGCAGTGCGTGCCTTCGGCGTCAGCCTGCTGGGCGCGGCGCTGATGGCCGCCGTGCTCTGGCCGCTGGTGCCGTTTCTCGCCACCAACATCTGGGCCTATCCGGGCGATACCGCCGGGCAGAAGGTCGCCACTGCGCTGGTGCTGGGCATCGGCTGCCTGGTCGGTGGGGGAATCTACCTGGCCGTGGCGCGCATCTTCCACGCCGCCGAACTCGGCCAGGCGCTGCGCATGTTGCGCCGCCGGGCCTCCTGATGCAGCATCCATGAATCTGTTCGGGCAGCCTACGCTAAAGCCCCACGAATACGGCGCGATAAATCGTGCAGCTACAGACGCGAGGTAGCTTTGATCTGTGCCGGGATGCTACTCCGGCGGGTCGGTGATGTTCGTGCGCAGCACCCATTGGAAGAAGAGCGTCAGCAGGGCGATCACCCCGGCCAGCAGCCCGGCGACCAGGGCGACCGTCAGCAACGTCGTGCGCCCGTTGCTTACGTCCTCGGTGGGAGCGCCCAGCAGCGCGGACAGGAGCGCCGCCAGCAAGCAATCGCCCGCGATCATCGCCAGGTACAGAGCCGGTGCCCAGATGCTGAACAGGAAGCGCGGGTAGCGGTCGCGCCGCAGGTAGGCGACCACGCCGAACTCGATCCCGATCAGGCCGACCACCAGCCACCCGAAAATTGCGCTGCCCATCGATTCCCCCACCGTCGCCATCCGTAACGTCGCAGGCGCGGGCCGGTTTGAAACCGGCCCCTACACCGCAATTCCGCAGGCCGGCCAAGCCACTTTGAACCCGGCCCCTACACCCCGCCTGCCCGTCCATTCTACCCCATGCCTCCGCCCCTCGCAATCGCCTTTCCGCTTTTTTGACCATTGACAGAATAGAACAGGTGTACTATAATGATGTAGGAACATATGTTCTAAACGCCGCATACACGGCCGGTACAAGGCAACGCCGTGAGGAGGACAGGATGAAGAAGCGAGGATCGCTGACGCTGTTGCGGCCGGATGTCCCGATGGACCCGCCGGCAGACGCTCCCGTGGAGCAGGCGCCGCCGCTGGTGCATCTGCGCATTGTGGGGCGGCATGGCGTGTTCCTGCTGCAACGCGGGGCGAACAGCAACGAGACGGCCGTCGCCGTCGTCGATACCCGCGCCCCCGGCGGCATCCATTGCACCTGTGGCTGCCAGGCCACCGATACCGCCAGTGAATGCGAGCACGTCGCCGTGTTGCGTGCTTGCGGGTTCCTGGATTCCGCCGCCTGAGGCTGGGGCGGCCGCACAAGAAGACCTATCAAGATAAATTGAGATCGTAAAAGCAAGGAGCAGCATATGGAAGAGCATCCCAGGGGCACGAAAGTCTCGCCCGAGATTTACGTCTACGCGACGAACAAGAATTTCCTCAACGTGTACGACGCCCTGCGCATCGAGAAGGTCAAGATCGAGGTGGCCGGCTACGACCAAAGCACCGGCCGGCAGACCGGCATCGCCAGCGCCTGGCTGGATGTGGACGACGTGCGCCTCCTCACGCACCTCGTGACCAGCCGGCAGTTCAAGGACGTGCTCGACCGCGGGCGGTTCGAGAAGTTCGGCGGCAGCGACCGGGACGGCGCGGTCGAGAGCCGCACGCTGGTCATCGATTGGGACCCCGGCCAGGACGGCAAGTTCGCGCGCTATCCGTACCGCATCACCATCGCCAATGGGCCGGGCCTGCGCACGCCGAACGGCGCCGTGCAGCCGAAGGGCGAGCCGGCCGCCAAGCTGTCGATGCGCCTGCCCGAAGCCGACATGATGAAGATCATGCTGACGGTGGCCGATTATCTCCATGCCTATGAGACGGCGCATCATCACCGCATCATCGCCGAAAAGGTGCGCGAGGTGCAGGAGAAGCTGGCCGGGCGAGCCGAACGCAACCTGCCCGTGCCCGCCGCGCCGGAAGATGATGAGCGTGTGCCGGCGCCCGCCGCGCGTGGCGTGAATCCGCCGTTGCGGGTCGTGCCGCCCGCCGCGCAGGATCCGGCGCCCCGCACCAGTCCGCAGCGCCCGACCGTGGTCCCGCCGCCCGCCGGCCGGCCCGCGGTGGCGCCCCGCCCGAATCCGCCGATTGTCGCCGCCGCGCCGAACCGGCCCGCTCCCGAGCGGCCGGCCCGCATGGCGGCAGAACCCGCGGCGCCTCGTTACGAGCGACCCACGCGCACAGGATGAGGCCCGCTGCCGCCTTTGGCGGCCCTGAGACATATCAAGATCTATGAAGTAGTGTTGAGCCACGTTGTGTGTGATTAGCTTAGAAAGAGAGAGGTACAGAAATGTCGAGGACATTGAATAAAGTCAGCCTGATCGGTCGCCTGGGCAAAGATCCGGAGATGCGCTATACCGCATCGGGCGCCGCGGTGACTACCTTCACACTGGCGACCAACCGCATGACTAAGGCAGCGGACGGCACGGCCCAGGAAGAGACCGACTGGCATACGATCGTCACCTGGGACAAACTGGCCGAGACCTGCAACCAGTTCCTCACCAAGGGCCGCCAGGTCTATATCGAGGGCCGGTTGCAGACGCGGACCTGGGAGCAGGACGGCCAGAAGCGCTACAAGACCGAAGTCATCGCCCATGAGATGCTGATCCTGGACTCCAAGCAGGACGGCAACGGCAATGGGGCCGGCAACGGCTACAGCCGCCGCGAGGCGCTGACCGTGGTCGCCCCGGCGGACGACGCCGACGGGTTGCCCTTCTAAGGCGCGTGGGGGCGGCGCGGCGTGGGCG
>JAICKM010001105.1 GCA_025927935.1 Chloroflexia bacterium
CGGCCGGCCCCGGCAACGCCCAACCTTATGAAGCCCCCACGGGCTACCGACCACCCAAGGCTTAGCTAGCGCCGGCGGCGGGCCGCCAATCCCGCCCGCGTCCAGGCCGGCGCAGACGCCGGTCGCTGGGCAAAACAGGCACGGATTCTGCGTCCCAACAAGCTGGTTGCCGCGCCACGCCACGCACGCGCCTGGCCCTGGCGTTCGCTAAATCCCCGGCAAATCCCGCCAATTGTGGTATAATTAGAGGTTAGCTGTCGAATCTGTCATATCAGACTATCGACTGATTGACAGTCGTTTTGGCCTTTGCTATACTGCAAGCTAGAACAGTCGTTCTATGCCGTACCGGGCCGGCGCGTGCCGGTCCTTTTTGTGGGGGAAGAAGAGTGTCGGATAAAATCATCGTGCGGGGCGCCCGCGCCCACAACCTCAAGAACCTCGACGTGGAGCTACCCCGCGATAAACTGGTCGTCATCACCGGCTTATCGGGGTCGGGCAAGTCGTCCCTGGCCTTCGATACGATCTACGCGGAAGGCCAGCGGCGCTATGTCGAGTCGTTGTCGGCGTATGCCCGGCAGTTCCTGGGGCAGATGGACAAGCCCGATGTGGACACCATCGACGGTCTCTCCCCCGCCATCTCCATCGATCAGAAGGGCGCGAGCCGCAACCCCCGCTCCACGGTCGGCACGATCACCGAGATCTACGACTACCTGCGCCTCCTGTTCGCCCGCATCGGCCACCCCCACTGCCCCAACTGCGGGCGGGAGATCGCACCCCAGTCGGCCACCGAGATTGTCGATAACGTCCAGGCGCTGCCCGACGGGTCGCGGATCATGGTGCTGGCCCCGATCATCAAGGATCGCAAGGGCGAACACACCAAGGTCCTGGAGGACATCCGCAAGGCCGGCTATGTCCGCGCCCGCGTGGACGGCACGGTCTACGACCTCGACGCGGTGCCGGAACTCGACCGCTACAAGATGCACACCATTGAGGTGGTCGTGGACCGCCTGGTGGTGAAGCACATGCAGCCGGTCGCCGAACTGGTGACGGCGGGCGGCCCGTCGAGCGGCGGCGTGAGCCTGGCCGGGACCGGCATCGCGGCGGGCGCCGACCCGGATCGGGGCCGCCTGGCCGACAGCATCGAGTCGGCGCTCAAGTTGGGCGAGGGCATGGTGCGCATCGCGGTGCAGGGCGGCGAGGAGTTCCTATTCTCGGAGCACGCGGCCTGCGCCGTCTGCGGCATCAGCCTGGGCGAGATCGAGCCGCGCACCTTCTCCTTCAACAGCCCGCACGGCGCCTGCCCCACCTGCACCGGCCTGGGCACCATGCTGGACCCGGACCCCGAACTGGTCGTGACCGACGAAGAGCTAGGGCTGGCCGACGGCGCACTGGGTCCCTGGTCGCGGGCGGTATTGAGCGGCGAGGGCTATTATTTGGAGCTACTGGAGGCCATCGCGCAGCGGTACGGCTTCCATATGACCACACCCTGGAAGGATCTGACCGAGGCTCAGCGCAAGATCGTGCTGTACGGCACAG
>JAICKM010000744.1 GCA_025927935.1 Chloroflexia bacterium
ATCGGATGGATGTGGCGAGCCGGCTGCAGGCGGAACGCAATGCAGCGCACATGCAGGCCAATCGGGAGGAGTTGGTCGAGCGTATTGGGCGGGCTGTACCGGACGATGGGACGGTGCACCCGCTGCCCGGACTGGCCCTGACCCGCCTCTCCGTGCCGCAGCAGCCGCTGCACGGCGTGCTGGAGCCCGCGCTGGCCGTCGTGGCGCAGGGCCGCAAGGAGGTCTTGCTAGGCGAGAACCCCTACCGCTACGACCGCGCCCATTACCTGCTGACCACGGTCACATTGCCCAGTGTCTTCCGGGTGCTCGAAGCATCGCCGGAGCGGCCCTACCTCTGCTTGCGCCTGGAACTGCCTCCGGCCCTGGTCAGTTCGGTCATGGTCGAGGCCGGTCACTCCGCGCCTGCCCGCGGCGCCGACGTGCGCGCCGTCGCCGTCAGTCCACTAGAGGCGAACCTGCTGGACGCGGTAGTGCGGCTGGTTAGGCTGGTGGATGCCCCGGCGGAAGTGCCGGTACTGCTGCCGCTGCTACAGCGGGAGATTATCTACCGGCTGCTGGTCGGCGAACAGGGCGCCCGGCTGCGTCACCTTGCCGTCCAGGCCGGCTTCACCCCGCACATCGCCAGAGCGATCGAGCGGCTGCGCCGGGACTTTGACCAGCCGCTGCGCATCGAGGAGATGGCGCGGGAGCTGGGCATGAGCGTCTCGGGTTTCCATCACCACTTCAAGGCGGTGGCGGCGATGAGCCCGCTGCAATTCCAGAAGCAGCTACGGTTGCAAGAGGCCCGCCGGTTGATGCTGAGCGAGGATCTGGACGCGGCAGGTGCGGGCGCGCGCGTGGGCTACAACGACGCCGCACACTTCAACCGCGAGTACAAGAGCCTGTTCGGCGTGCCGCCCATGCGCGACATGCAACGGCTGCGCGAAGAAGCGCTGGCGATCGCGGGCGTCTGAGCCAGAGCGAGCGGAAAGCCGGGTGCAAGCAGGTTTTTGTCGAATTTCTGCGCCAATTTCACAACATCCCAGCCGCGCCGCCCACCCCCATCTTCGCATACTCAGCCCGTGCAGGCGGGAGGCGTGCCCATTGGTCGCCCGCCGGCGGACCGGGTGGCGCGGTTGCAAGCCCCCGCGCCCTGTGCTATGATAGGCCCAGAGAATGCCCCATACCCCCACGACCTCGCCCAAATACAACAGCCGAGGAGTCCTATGGAGTTAACCGGTACCCACACCTTTCCCGCGCCGCAAGCCGTCGTCTGGCGCGTGCTGACCGATCCTGAGACGTTGCGCCGCACCCTACCCGGCTGCCAGAAGTTCGAGCTACAGCCCGACGGCGGCTACCACGTCACCATGAGCATCGGTATCGCCGCCATCAAGGGCACCTACACCGGCACCGTGCGCCTGGAAAACGAGCGCCCGCCCGACTCCTACACCCTCAAGGTCGGGGCCAAGGGCGCGGCGGGCTTCGTCGATGGTCGCGGCGATTTCATCCTGGCGCCCACCGGGGCGGAGAACGCGCAGACCTTGCTTACCTACACCGGCGACGCCCAGGTCGGCGGCAAGATCGCCGGCGTGGGCCAGCGCCTGATCAAAGCCGGCGCGCAAATGATCGCCGGGCAGTTTTTCAAAGCCCTGGAAAAGGAACTCGTCCGCCAGGGTGAAGCCACGTAGAGAGGAGGGATTGCACCCCGCGTATTCCAACGGACGGGCGCCCGGCCGGCCCTTGCCGCCGCGCTCGTCGCCAGACTTGCACACTCGAACCGGCAAACCCACAACTCGCACTCAAAGAGGAGGGGCACAGTGAAACAGACCATTCGGGTGAACGTAAACGGCACCGCCTACGAAAACGAAGTCGAACCCCGCATGCTCCTGGTGCATTATCTGCGGGAAACCCTCGGCCTCACCGGCACGCACGTCGGCTGCGATACGACCCAATGCGGAGCATGTACCGTGCTGCTGGACGACGAAGCCGTGAAATCCTGTACCATGTTCGCCGTCCAGGCCGACATGCACAACGTCACCACCGTGGAGGGCCTGGCCCAGAACGGCGCACTCTCGGCCATGCAAGCCGCCTTCACCGAGCAGCACGGGCTGCAATGCGGCTATTGCACCCCCGGCATGATCATGTCGGCCACCTACCTGCTCCGCCAGAACCCGCACCCCAGCGAGGAAGAGATCCGCCACGGCCTGGAAGGCAACGTCTGCCGCTGCACCGGGTATCACAATATCGTCAAGGCCGTGCAGCAAGCGGCCGGCGAACAGGTCGAGCAGCCCGCTTCGCGCACCGCCGCCACCGGCGCGGTCGCTCCGGTATCGTAGGAGGCCCCTCATGGCAATCGGCAATATCGTGGGCACCAGTGTGCAGCGGCATGAAGACCCCAGGCTGATCACCGGCGCCGGCAATTACGTGGACGACATCAAGCTGCCCGGTATGCTCTATGTGGGCATCGTCCGCAGCCCCTATGCCCACGCCCGCATCACGAGTATTAACGTGGACGCCGCGCGACAGCATCCCGGCGTCAAAGCCGTCCTCACCGGGCAGGACATCCGGGCACGGCAAAAGGTGCCCCTGCCCATCACCTGGACCATCCCACCCGACCTCAAGGCCCCCGAACACTGGGCCATGGCGACCGACGAAGTCCATTATGTGGGCGAACCTGTCGCCGCCGTCGTCGTTGACGACCGCTACGCCGTCGAGGACGCCATCGACCTGATCGAAGTCGAGTACGATCCGTTGCCCGTCGTCACCGGGCCGGAGCAAGCCCTGGCCGAGGGCGCCTCGCTCGTCCACGAGTCGCTGGGCACCAACAAAGCCTACACCTTCAGCGCGGCCAGTGGCGATATCGACGCCGCGTTCACCGGCGCCCCTGTCGTGATCAAGCAGCGCCTCATCAACCAGCGCCTCGCTCCCGTCTCTATCGAGACCCGTGGCATCGTCGCCCAGTACAACGGCCCGATGCGCGAACTGACCATGTGGTCGAGCACCCAGACGCCCCACCTTACCCGCCACCATGTGGCGGAAATGCTCGATCTGCAAGAAAACCGCGTCCGCGTCATCGCCCCCGACGTGGGCGGCGGCTTCGGCAGCAAGCTCAATATCCTGGCCGAAGACTTCATCGTGCCCCTGCTCGCTATCGTCACCGGCCACCCGGTCAAGTGGATCGAAGGCCGCAGCGAGAACCTGATGAACACCGTCCACGGCCGCGACATGGTGGACGAAGTGGAAATCGCGGCGGAGCAAGACGGCACCCTGCGCGGTGTCCGCGCCACGATCTACGCCGACCTGGGCGCCTATTGCCGCTTCTTCGCGGCGGGCCTACCCATCCTGGCCGGACTCATGCTGCCCGGCAACTACAAGATGCCCGCCTTTAAAGTCGATATCCACGCCGTCTACACCAACAAGCTGTTTGTGGACGCCTATCGCGGCGCGGGCCGCCCGGAAGCGACCTATGCCATCGAGCGCATGATGGACCTGCTGGCCGACGAACTGAAGATGGACCC
>JAICKM010000757.1 GCA_025927935.1 Chloroflexia bacterium
AGCCCGCGCCATCGCCCACCTGCAACATCCCAACATCCTGCCCATTTTCGACTATGGTGAGCAGGACGGTTTGCTCTTTCTCGTGCTGCAATACATCGAGCAGGGCATGACGCTGGGCGACTTGCTGGGGCACCCGATGGAGCCGGTGCCCGCCCTGCAATTGATGGGCCGCGTGCTGGCCGCGCTGGACTATGCCCATGAGCGCGGCATCGTCCATCGCGACGTGAAGCCGGCCAACATCCTGATGCCCACGCCGAGCTGGCCGATGTTGTCCGACTTCGGCATCGTGAAACTGCTGGCCGACAACGAGAACTCGAACCTGACCGCGCAGGGCATGATCATCGGCACGCCGGCTTATCTGGCGCCGGAGCAGGTGCTGGGCATGCACATCGACCGGCGCACGGACCTGTACTCCGCCGGCATCGTGTTCTATGAGATGGTCACCGGCCGGGTGCCGTTCGATACGGGCACGCCTATCGTGGTTGCCACCAAGCAAGCCTACGAGCCGCCGCCTCCGCCGCTCGTCTTGAATCCTGATCTGCCCAAGGCTATCGAACTGGTCGTGATGCGGGCGCTGGAGAAGGACCCGGCCAACCGCTATCAGACGGCAGCCGAGATGGCCGCGGCGCTGGAGCGTGTCGCGCAGCAACTCGAACGCCCGCAGGCGCCCCGGCCGGCGCCGGGGCGCCCGGAAGCGGAGGACACGGGACCGGATCTGGACGCGGAATATATGGCCGGGATTGCCGCGTTCGAGGCGGGGCGGTGGGAGCAAGCGGCGCAACGGCTGCGACAAGTCGTGGCGACCGACCCGACGTATGCCGATGCGGCCACGATGTTGGAGGCCGCCGAGGAAGCCCAGGCCCAGCAGTCCGGGCCGCCCCCCGCCCCGCCCCTTGCGATCCCGCAGCTACCCGTCCCGCCCGCGCCGGTGGCGCCCGCGCCGCCGCCGGTCGTAATGGCCGCGCCGGCCGGCCCGCCGGTGGCACCGCGCGCCGCTTCCGACACTCGCCCGGCGGCGGAGGCCGCGGCGTCACCGGCGCCTCCTGTAGCCCTACCGCCCACTCCCACGACGACGACCACTCGCCGCGCCCGGCAGCGGCGGATCACGCCACCCCCCGGCGAGATCACCGTGCCGCCTGCCGCCGCCCCATCCACGGGCGCCGCCCATCGAACCGAGACGGAGGCCGCCACGCCGCCCGCGCGAGCGGGGGCGGCCCCCGCCGCTGTGCCATTCAGCGCCCCCGCGCCGCCCGCGGTCCCCGCCGTGCCCGCAACGGCCCTGCCTGCGGCCACGCCGCCCGCCGATGCAACTCCGGCGGGGTCCACAACCACCGCGCGGCGCACGCGCCGCCGGGCCACGCCCGCCGAGACCCCGGCCGCCGTCGAAACCGAACAACCAGCGCCGGTCCCGCCGACTGATACGACCAAAACCCGGGCCAAGACGAGCACCACCCGCCGCTCCTCGCGCCCAGCAGCAGCGGATACCACCGCCCCTCCGGCGGCCCCCGCCGCGGCGGCAGCCGCAGCTACTGCGCTGCCTGATGCGGCGGTAGTGCGCGCCGCGCCGGCCCCGCCCCCACCCGCGGCTGCCGTGCCCCCGCCACAGGCGCGCGAGATTGCCGCCGCTCCGGTGTCGATGGCGGCCGCCGTCCCTGTCGCACCGGTGCCGCCCGCGCCGCCGGCGGCACCATCCGGCGCCCAGAACTTGCGCCCGGTGGCGCAGCGCCGCAGCCCGGTGCCATTCGTCGCCGTGGGCGCGGGCGTTCTGCTACTGATCCTGGCGGCCATCTTCGGGCCGGGGCTGTTGGCGGGGAGGTCCGGCAACGGAGGCAGTCCCACGCCCGCGGCGACCGCCCCGGCCACTGCCGCCGCCGCGCCCAGCGCAACGAGCGGCCTGCCGCTTGGCGCCGTCACCGGGAGTGAGACCCCCGGCGTGGCGTCGCCTACCCCGGCCCAGGGAGCCGGGGAGCCGACGGTGGCGACCACGGAGCCGCCCAGCGCCATCCCGGCGCCCGCCGCGCCAACCGAAGCTGCGACCGCCGTCATGGATATGCCGACCCCGGCGGCGATCCCGCCGACCACCAACGAGGGGGCCGTCGGGGTAGTGCGCTTTACCGACGACGGGCAGCATGTGGTGGATCAAGTGGTTGTCAGCATAACCCTGAGCACCCTATCGGCGCCGCCTGCGGGCCAGGGGCGGGTGGCCTGGTTGGTGAACAGCACGACCGGCGCGAGTCTGAACCTGGGCCGCGTCACGCCGAATGCGCAGGGCGCCTGGACACAAACCTACACCGATACGCAGCAGGCCAACCTGCTGGCGAGCTATGACGGCTTCCTGGTGACCAACGAAGCCCTCGACACCACACCCTTCGCGCCGTCGAGCGATATCGTCCTGCGCGGCCAGTTGCCGGTGCAGGCCCTCGTCCATATCGCGCATTTGCTGGTCAGCTACCCCGATACACCCAACCAGGTTGCCCTGGAAGTGGGCTTGCGCGCCCAGGTCGATGCGCTGATCACGCATGCCCAACAATTGAGTACGGCGCAGGCGACCAGTAACCTCGCTAATGTGAAACGAGAAGCGGAGGCCATCGCCAACCTGATCGCCGGCGCCAAAGCGCCCGGCTTCGGCGATCTCGATAAAGACGGCCTGATCCAGACTGCCGGTGACGGCTTTGGTCTGCTGCAAAACAGCCCGCAGGACGGCTATCTCCTGGGGGTGAAGGATCACGCCGAGCTATCGGCGGCCGCCGCGGACGCCACCGACAATGTCAAGCAGCACGCCAGTGGGGTGGCTATCACGACGGATAATGTGCAGGTCTGGGCCACGCAGATCCTCGATAAGGCGCGGGCCATTATCAGTGCCGATAACCCCACGGCCACCAGGCCCCTGGTCGCCGATATTCTGGGCCTTGCTACGTACATCGAGCAAGGGCAGGCCATCGGCACCGACGGGAATATCCGGCCGGTCAAGGGCAGCGGCGGCGCCATCACCAGCTATCAGGAGGCGCTGGGCATGGCCGCCATACCCATCCAGCCGGCCAAGTAGGCCCCGCAATTAGGGCATTTCAGAGCCTGATATCTGTTCAGAATGCGGCCGGCAGCGCACCGGCTCGGGGAACGCCAGGATTCGGCGATAGTGGGTGCAAGAGTCCCAGGGATCCAGCCGTCCGGTGGAACGGGGCGCCGCCCGGACGGCGCGAACCATGTGCGCGGCAACGGCGCAAACAGGGCGTACTCTAATGATCTCTGCTTATGCTATACCTATGTGCCGATTATGAACAAACACCGGAGCCACATAGACCGCTTATTGACAAGACGTGTCCTCGTAGTATAATACCAATTGCATATTAGCGGTTTATCGGTGCCGGGTTCTATTCATAATCTACTTAAGGTGTGCCCTGC
>JAICKM010000580.1 GCA_025927935.1 Chloroflexia bacterium
CTGATACGGTTAATGGGAGGCTTAACGGGCGGTGGATTCTATCCGGCCCCGGTTTTGCGATTGCCTGGGATCCGAGCGCCGACACCTGGACCCTGCTGCCGTTCCCTCTCGTGCGCGGTGCCTATGCCAGCGGCGGCAGCACCGGGGACGCCTTTTATGTTGTGGGTGGCCTGGATATGAGCTTGTACTGGCACACCTGGCACGCGGAGACGCAAGCGTACCGCGAGGCTGCCTGCCCGCCCACGCCCACCGTGACCGGCACACCGCCCACGGCGACCGCGACGCAGACTAATTCGCCGACAGTGACGCAGACACCGACCAGGACGGCTATGGCGACGGCGACGCCGATTGCTACACAGACGGCTACGGCCACCCCGACCAATCCGCCGTTAGCCACCATCACTCCTTTGCCCTGCCAGAGAGGCGAATGGACCCTGCGGGCGCCGTATCCGACCGCAGTTTACGCGGCGGCCGGGGCCGCGCAGGGCGATAGCTTCTATAGCTTCGGCGGGGTGGGAGCAAGTCCTACAGAGGTGGTGACCGACGCGTATAAATACACGCCTGCCACCGATACCTGGAGAGCGATTGCACCCCTGCCTGCGCCCCGTGTCGCAGCCGGAGTCACCACCGATGGAACCTACATCTATATTCTGGGCGGTGTGAGCGTAAACGGCGCAACCAACACCTTCTGGCGCTATGATCCCGTGCAAAATACCTACCTTGCGCTGGTTTCGCCGAGTACCAGTGTAGGTGCGTCGGCTCTGGCCTATCTCGCCGGCAAGATTTACCGCATCGGCGGCTGTACCGGCCAGAACTTCATATGTACAGACAGTATGACCAACAGTGTGGAAGTTTATACCATCGCCACGAATACCTGGGCACCTGCCGGCCCTTACCCAGTCACGGCTGCATTTATCTCGACAACGGTACTCGACGGCTACCTGTATACCGCTGGTGGCGACATCGCGTCATACCCCGACTCGGCGAAGACGTACCGCTACGATCCTAAGACCGACACATGGGATGATTCCGCGATTATTGACTTGCCGGGAGGCATCTACGGTGTCGTTAGCGGGGTCCTGAACGGGCGCTGGATCCTATCCGGATTCGGTATCGCGATTGCCTGGGATCCAGGCCTTAATGTCTGGACTCTCTTACCCTACCCCGTCGCGGCACATTTTCTGGCGAGCGGCGGGAGCCTCGGACAGGCGTTGTATGTGATTGGTGGCCTGGATCAGAACTTCCATGTACAGACGACTGCTGAGGAGTATCGGGAGCCGATCTGTGCCCCGTCGCCCACGGCGACGGCGCCGCCGGTGACTCCGCCGCCGACCACGACTCCAAGCGCCACGGCGCGCCCCGCCTCGCCGACGGCGACCGCGACGCCCTGTGGCATCAGCTTCAGCGATGTGCAGCCCACGGACTACTTCGCGGCGGCGGTGCATGACCTGGCGTGCCGGGGCGTCATCTCCGGGTATGCGGACGGCACCTTCCGGCCCTATAATCTGAACAGCCGCGCGCAGATGGTCAAGATCGTCGTGCTGGGCTTCGGCTACCCGATCCAGACGCCCGCGCCCGATCACGCCACCTTCGCCGATGTGCCGCCCGCGCACCCCTTCTGGTCGGTGATCGAGACGGCGGTGGCGACGGGCATCGTGAGCGGCTACGACTGTGGCGGCCCCGGCGAGCCGTGCGATGCTGCCCACCGGCCCTACTTCCGCCCCTATAGCCTCGTGACGCGCGGCCAGTTGGCGAAGATCGTCGTGGGCGGGGCAGCATGGCCGGTGCTCAACCCACCGGGCGCCACCTTTGCCGATGTCGATCCCGCGCATCCCTTCTACGCCTTCGTGGAAACAGCAGCGGCGCACGGCGTGATCAGCGGCTACGACTGCGGCGGCCCCGGCGAACCGTGTGACCCGGCCCACCGGCCCTACTTCCGCTCCGCTAACGACGCGACCCGCGGGCAGATCGCCAAGATCGTCGACCTGGCGCTCCCCCAGGCGGCCGGCCCCTTGAACGGAGTGCCAGGGCTGCCGCGCTGAATACGATGGATCTTGCATAGCGCATAGCAGGTGCGCGCCCGGTGCAGTCGGGCGCGCACCGTTGCGTCTCCCTGCCTGGTTGCCGCGCCGTGACCCGCACGGGCGTGCTAAAACGGGCTGGTTCTCGTTTTATGCAGGGCATGTCTGGAAATCCGATCGCATCCCGCAGGAGCCTGTCCTTGGTATCGCCCCGCACCGCCATACTCGTGTTGCTGCCTATGCTGGTGCTGCTGTCCGGCTGCGCGCTAACGCCTGAACCGACCGTGACGCCGCTACCCACGGCGACCGCGCCGGCGACGCCGACCCCTGTGCCGGCCACCATCCCGCCGCCTGCCACCGAGGTTAGCAAGGCAACGGCGACGGCAACTGCCGGCGGACCGAATCCGCCCCCGCCCGAAGGCACCGCCACCGGGGTGCCCTCCGCGACCCCCGGCAGCGAGGGCCGTGTGCTGCCGACCGGCACAGGGGTCCCGCCTACGCTTGCCGGCGTTGGCCCCACGCCGACCTATGCCCCGGAGCCGCAGTGGCCGACCGATGCGCCGCCCACGCCGTTCCCGCCGCCCCAGGTCATCCCCGGCGCCACCGATCTGGCGCTGCCCGCCCCGCCCGTGCTGAGCGCGTTCGCCGCCGGGTTGCGCCCCGATGCCGTGGGCGATTTGGCCGGGCAGGAGAGCCGCAGCGTCTATCAGATCGCCATGCGGCTGGACCCGGCCAATCAGCAGGTGCTGGGCCGCGAACGGATCACGATCACCAACCGGCAAGAGGTGCCGCTCAGCCAGGTGGTGCTGCGGCTCTACCCCAACTTCCCCGGCACCTTCGACGAGCGCATCACGCCCACCGGCTTTGGGCGCTTGCAGGTGGGCGCGGCGCGCGTGGGCGACACGCTGGTGGATGCCGGGTATCTCGCGGGCAATACCGCCGTGGCGATTCCCCTGCCTCAACCGTTGCCCCCCGGCGCACAGCAGACGGTCGAATTGGAGTTCCGCCTGAGCACGGATGGCCTCGGCCCCGCGCCCGATGTCTGGTACTTCAAGTCGTTCTACCCCCTGCTGGCCGTGTACGATGCGGTCGGCTGGCGGCTGGATGTCACCGATTTCCCCGACCAGACCTACGCCGAAAGCAGTTTCTACACCGTGGATTGGACCGTGCCCCAGAACATCGTGCTGGCGAGCAGCGGCACCGAGACCGGCCAGACCCCGGCGGGCGACGCGGTGACGCATCACATCCTGGCCGGGCCGGTGCGCGAGTTCGCGGCCACGGCAAGTGCGCGCTACCGGCAGGAGACGCAGGCGGTGGACGGCATCACCATCCGCTCGACGGCCCTGCTGACCGATACCGAGCAAGCCGGCGTAGACCTGGGCATCGCCGAGCAATCGCTCCAGCTCTACGACACGCTCTTTGGTCAATATCCCTTCAACGACTTTGATATGGTGCTGACCCCGGATACCAGCGGCGGCATCGAGTTTCCCGGCTACGTCATGGTGTCGCACGCGCGGCCCACGAATCACGTGCGTGAGCATATCGTGTCTCACGAGGTGGCCCACCAGTGGTGGTACAGCCTGGTGGGCGACGACATCTACCGCGAAGCCTGGCTGGATGAGTCGTTCGCCGATTACAGCACCTATCTGTATCTGCAAAAGACGGCGGGCGCGGCGGTGGCCGACCAGGTGTTCGCCCAGCAGATCGCCGGGGTCTGGCCCGGCTATACCGGCAACGTCAAGACGGCGGACCCGTTTACGGGCAAGCGAGTCGGCAGCGCCCTGTGGGAGTTCCGCGATTTCGCGGAGTACGACGGCATCATCTACGGCAAGGGGCCGGTCTTTTTGCAGCGCCTGCGCCTGTTGCTGGGCGACGACCGCTTCTTCCGCCTGCTGCAAGAGCACTACCAGCGCAACAAGTACAATATCACCACCGGGCGTATCTTCCTCAGCGAGGCCGTGGCTATCGCCGGGCCGGATGCGTCCACCGTGGAGAAACTCTACCGCCAGTGGATCGACGGGCAGCGCCGCTAGCCGCCCGCTGCCGGACAGCTTAGCATCCGCGGGATTGCCCGGCACGTTACTTGATTAACTATGCACCGGGCACGCAGACCAGGAGGCCGCTCATCTATACCGCCAATACCATCACCATCGCGGCGGACCCCGCCGTCATCTTCAAACTGGCCGCCGAGATCGAACGCTGGCCGCTGTTTTTGCCGCACTATCGCTATGTGCGCCTGCTGCGGTTTTCAGAGGATGGCCGCTTCAAATTAGCGGCGATGGGCGCGCGGCGCGATTTCATCCCGGTGGCCTGGACGACCACCCAGGAACTGTTCCCAGACGAACTGCCGCTGCGCATCCGCTTCCGCCACGTGCGCGGGGTGACGCGGGGCATGGACGTGGCCTGGCTACTGACACCGGGACCGCGCGGCGTCCATGTCGAGATCCGGCACGACTTCAACCCAGGATGGCCGGTCATCGGGGGCTGGCTGACCGAACGCATAATCGGCGAGTTCTTCGTCGGCACCATCGCCGGGCGCACGTTGCGCTGTGTCAAGGCAACCGCCGAGGCGGCGATGGCGGCACTAGAAAGCAGATGATCAATGCCTCCGCATGATACGCACTCCCACCCGGCGC
>JAICKM010001070.1 GCA_025927935.1 Chloroflexia bacterium
CCCACGCGCACGGCGTACTTCTCCAGCACGCGATGGCCGGGCGTCGTCTTGCGCGTATCCAGCACCGTGGCGTTGGTGCCGGCCACGGCCTCGCGGGCGCGGTAGCTGGCCGTGGCAACACCCGACAGACGCTGCACAAAGTTGAGCGCCGTGCGTTCGCCGGTCAGGATCGAGCGCGCCGGGCCTTGCAGCCGAGCCACCACGCGCCGGTCGCCCCACGAGCCTTCCTCGGCCCGGCGGATCACTTCGACGCGTGGGTCGAGTTCGGCGAACACGGCTTCGATGACCGGCAGGCCGCAGAGCACGCCAGGCGCCTTCTGCTCGATCTCCGCCGTGGCCTGGGCATCCGCCGGGATGGTCGCCTCGGTGGTCAGGTCGCCCCGGCCAATGTCTTCGGCCAGCGCGAGCCGGATAATCTCGCGCACGGCGAGGTTATAGCCCAGCGTGACGCCGGGCGCGGCAACAGCAGTCGTTAGCAATTGGATACCTCCTCGAACAGGGGCAGCGCGTCGCGCCGCCAGAGAATCCGGCCCCGCCAGGCGGGCGAAGCCAGGGGTGCATCGGTCCGATAATGGGCGCCACGGCTCTCCGCACGCATCAAGGCGGCGCGGGCGGCCAGCCCGGCGATCACATGGTCAGGCGGCGCGCCGGGCGCCAGCGCAGCGGGCAGATCGGCGGCCAGCGCGCCCAGGCGGGCGGCGTCGCGTTCAACGCCGAGGTCGCGGTCCAGCCGGGCGCTCAGGCCACCGGGCGCGTAGTGCGCCGGGCGCTCCTGCGCGCTGGGCACCGCCGGGTACGCGGGGGGCGGACTGGTGTGCCAGTGGGCGTGGCGGGCGGGGGTGTCGGTCAACGCGGCGTCCGCGGCCCGCACGCCAAAGACCAGGCATTCCAGCAGCGAGTTAGAGGCCAGGCGGTTCGCGCCCTGCGCGCCGGTGCAGGCGGCTTCCCCGGCCAAATACAGACCGGGCACATCGGTGCGCCCGTCGGTGTCGGTGCGCACGCCGCCCATGCAGTAGTGCGCGGCGGGAGC
Organism: Chloroflexia bacterium; assembly: GCA_025927935.1. The sequence goes on from JAICKM010001070.1 coordinate 1,031, forward strand.
AACGGGCAGCAGGTCACACGCCAGGTCCAGATCCCACTCGCGCAGGCGGCGGGCAATCGTCGGGAAACTGTCGATCACCGTCGCTGGGTCGAGATGGCGCAGCGACAAATAGACCGGACCGTCGTGTTGCAGGTGGCGGGCGATGGCTCGCGCCACCACGTCGCGCGGCAACAGCGGGTCCACGATGGGGCGCTCCGCCGCATCCACCAGCAGCGCGCCCTCACCGCGCAACGCCTCGCTCAACAGGAAGGCGGGCGCGCCGGGCAGGACCAGCGCCGTGGGGTGGAACTGCACGAACTCCAGGTCGGCCAGGGTGGCCCCGGCCTGCCAGGCCAGGTACAGCCCGATGCCGCGGTTGCCGGGCGGATTGGTCGAGCGGCCCCACAGCCCGGCATAACCGCCCGTCGCCAGCACGACAGCCTGGCCGCGGAAGATCGCGCTGCCGCTGCGCACGCCCGCAACCCGCCCGGCTTCCACCAGCAGCGCATCGACCGGCGTATCGGCCACCAGGTCGATGCCGGGATGATGCGTGGCGCGGGCCAGCAGCGCCGTCGAGACCATCTCACCGGTGGCCCCGCCACCGGCATGGAGGATGCGCCGGTGGTGGTGTCCGGCTTCCAGGCCCAGGTCCGGGCCGTCGGGTCCCTGGTCGAAGGGCACACCGCTGGTCAGCAGATCGGTTACGGCGCGCC
>JAICKM010000385.1 GCA_025927935.1 Chloroflexia bacterium
ATGTTGATTGACTGTATTACATCCGGACCTGTCGATACCAACGGCTACCTGGTGGCCGACGAGACGGCGGGCGAGGCGATGATCGTCGATGCGCCGCTCGACAGCGCAGCGGAACTGCTGCGCCGGGTCGAGTCGCGGGGTCTGCGGGTGCTGCGCATTGTCGATACGCACGGCCACTGGGACCACGTAGCCGATAACGCCGCGCTGGTGGCGGCCACGCGTGCGCCGTTGCTGATCCACGAGGCCGACGCCGCGCGGCTGGCCGCGCCGGCTAGCGAGCATCAGCGCCTGCCGTTTACTATCGCCCCCAGCACGCCCAGCGGTTTCCTGCACGAAGGCGACGTGTTGCCCGTGGGCGCGTACCGCTTCCAGGTGTTGCATACGCCGGGGCATACGCCCGGCTCGTGCTGTCTCTATGAGGAAGACGAAGATCTACTGTTCAGCGGCGATACCCTGTTCGACCAGGGCATGGGCCGCACCGACCTGGCCGGCGGCGACGAGAACGCGCTTTACGCGAGCCTGCGCCGCCTGTCCGATTTAGCGCCGAGCACCCGCTTCTACCCCGGCCACGGCCCCGACTCGACCATCGAGGATCAGGGCTGGATGCTGCGGTTGGGCTGGGGCATTTAGCAGAAGGAGAATCCGATGGCTGAAGAACGCATGCGCTTGATGGCGTTGGTGCGCGCCGAGAGCCGGGTCGGCCACGCCGAACACGAGGCCCAGCCCTACCACCTGTTCACCGGCGATAATGAGTGGTTCCTGGCGAACATCTCGTGCCAGTACGGCTGCCCGGCCTATACCGACGTGGCGCGCTATATCGCCCATATCGCCGCCGAGGACTATGACGAAGCCTACCGCATCAACCTGGAAGACAACGTCATCCCCGGCATCCTGGGCCGGGTATGCGCGCGGCCCTGCGAGCAGGCGTGCCGGCGCGGGCGCGTGGACAAGCCGATTGCCATTTGCTGGCTCAAGCGCGTCGCCTCGGACAACCGCACCGAGCAGTATCCCTGGACGCGCCCGGAGCGCACTAAGTCGCAAACGGTGGCCGTGGTCGGCGCCGGGCCGACGGGCATCAGCGCGGCCCGCGACCTGGCGAAGATGGGCTACGGCGTGACGATCTATGAGGCGCTGAAGGTGGCGGGCGGAATGCTCACCGTGGGCATCCCCGAATGGCGCCTGCCGCGCGACCTCTGCAACGAAGAGATCAACCAGTATATGGCCGCGCTGGGCGTCGAGTTGAAGCTGAACACGCCCATCGGCAAGACGACCACGCCGGAGTATATCGAAGAGGGCAAGCCCAACGCCATCTCGCTGACCGACCTTCGGGCGCGGCACGATGCCGTGTTCCTGGCTTGCGGCACGCAGGTGCCCCAGCGCATGGAAGTGCCCGGCGAGGACTATGACAACGTCGCCGGTCTCTATTCGGGCCTGCACTTCATGGAGCGCATCAACCTGCACAAATACCCGCTGGTGGGCAAGCGCGTGGCCGTCATCGGCGGCGGCTTCACCGCGATGGACTGCTCGCGCTCGTCGCTGCGCATGGGCGCCGACAAGGTCTATGTGATCTATCGCCGCAGCCGCAACGAAATGCTGGTCTACGACGAGGAAGCGCGCGAGGCCGAGATCGAGGGCATCGAGTTCCGCTTCCTGGTCTCGCAGACCGAGGTGCTCGTCTCAGATGGTAAGGTCGTGGGCCTCAAGTGCGTGCGCAACCGCCTGGGTGAACCCGACGCGTCGGGCCGCCGCGCGCCCGTGCCGATCCCCGGCACCGAGTTCATCCTCGACGTGGATACCGTGGTGGCGGCCACCGGCCAGAACTCCGACGTGAGCTACCTCGAAGAGGCGGGCGTCAAGGCGTCGCGGCGCAACCGCCCGGTGGTCGATCCCGTGACCTGGATGACGAACGTGCCCGGCATCTTCGCCGGAGGCGACTACGCCGCGGGCGCGCGCACCATCATCGCCTCGATTGGCGACGGCCACAAGGCGGCCATTGCCATGGACCAGTATCTGCGCGGGGTGAACGCCGAAGACGAGAAGGTCGCGGTGCGCGCCGAGTTCGCCCTGGTGCCCTACCAGGACTATGTCTCTGACTACCACCTCGACGTGACGCGTAGCCTCGAAGCCTGGGCCGAAACCCAGACGGTGCGCTACGAGTACCCGCAAGACGCCGCCGTGCGCATGAGCTGGCAGCCGATCTCGATCTGGACCGCCGACACGATGCAGCGCCGCCTGGTCGAGGGCGACAACTACGATGCGGTGCCACGCCAGGAGATGCCGATGCGCCCGCTCGAATCCCGCTTCAACCTCACCACCGAGGTGGAACTGGGCTTGCCGCATCACGAGGCGTTCGAGGAAGCGAAGCGCTGCTTGCAGTGCCAGCTTAATATCTTCGTGGACGGCGACAACTGCATCCTGTGCAACGCCTGCGTGGAGGTCTGCCCGGTCAACGTCATCCACATGTCCGACCTGGAACTGATCGAGAGCATCAACAACCTGCCGTTCGAGCCCCGGCTCATGGAGGCCAAGGGCTGGAAAGCCGGCGCCGCCATGATTATGGACGAAAACCTCTGCATCCGCTGCGGCCTGTGCAGCCAGATCTGCCCGACCAACTGCATCACGATGCAGCACTACGAGCCGCATCTGGTCGCCGCGCCGACCGAGGCCACGCGCGCCGCCGTGGACTCGCTGAACGTCGGTCTGCGCGCCGGTATCCCGGCCAATGTGTAGTGGTCACCCGACGACCGAGGAGATCCCATGCCCACACGGAGCTACAAGACCGAGCTAGTGGATCGTATCCGGACGGCGCATGAAGAGTTGGCGCAAACCATCGCTGTGCTGCCCGCCGATCGGCTGGTGCAGGCCGGCGTAACCGAGCAATGGTCGGTCAAGGACGTCATGGCGCACCTGACCTACTGGGAGCAGGAAGTGTTGATCTACATCGCCCAGGTCGAGCGCGGCGAGGAACCGCCGGATGATTCGTTGCCCGGCGAGACAAACCAGCAGCGCGTCGATAGGCTCAACGAGGCCAACTACCAGCGCAATCGTAGCCGTCCGTTGGACGATGTGCAGGCCGGCTTCGCGCGGTCCTATCAGGAGATGCTTACCACCGTCGAGGGCTGGGATGACGCCGACGTGGCTCCCGGTGGGCGGCTGGAACAACTGCTAGGCTTCGGCGTCGAGCAAGCACTGGCGGGTGACACCTGGGAGCACTACCAGGAGCACGCCGAGCAGATCCGAGCGTGGCGGGCACGCGAGGACAGCACCAGATGACAACGACATAATGTGAAGTACGTCTGGTGTCCGGTAATTCACGCTAAGAAAAGAGCATCCCCATTTCCGGGGGGATGCTCTTTTGCTTTCGGCGTCTACGGGCGCTCGACCGGCGCCGGGCGCCCCCGGCCTACTGGCCCGCCGCCTGGCCCCGGTCGCGGGCGTCCATACGGTCGGTGAGCGCGGTCAGCATGTCGGTGATCTGGCTCAGGCTGGTCAGCGCGATATCGAGGTTGAAGATCGACAACACGGTCTTGCAGTTGGGGCAGTAGACGATGACCATGCGCACATCGGAGAGGCCGATATCCTGAGTTTTCCACTGCGCATCGTCGAACATCTCCTGGCAGTGCGGGCACTTGAGCATGAGGGTGATCCTTTCGCTAGTCCGGTGGTGGGTGGCCCAGAGGCTCAAGCCTCCGGCTACATTTACGAAGGCCGCCTGCGCGGCCTCTTTCCCTTGATCCAGCCCGCGCAGGCGGGCTTGGTGCTGCTAGCCCGCCCGTTAACGGGCCGGGCGTCCCCGCCGCGCGACAAAATCCTGACGCACGCTCTATGGGTACGCAAGTTGCATACATTATAATCCAGGTGGTATACTGCGGCGAACCGACGAATAAAGGAGACACTCCGATGGCCTTATTGACCAGCGAAAGCATTATCGACACGCTCAACGAGATCAACCAGCGCATCCAGGAAATTGAGGTGCGGCTTTGACTTGGCCGGCAAGGAAAAAGAAGTAGCGGACCTCGACCGCCGCTCGGTCGCGCCTGACTTCTGGGAAGATGCCCAGGCCGCCCAGGCGGTGATGCAGCGGCGCAATGCGCTGCAAGAGCATCTCGAATCCTGGCGCGGGGTGGCCGCCCAAGGCCGCGACCTGCTGGACCTCTACCAGTTGGCGCAGAGCGAAGACGACAGCGAAGTGATGGCCGAGGTGGCCCGCGAGACCGAGCAGTTGCTGGCCCGCTTCGATAAGATGGAACTCGACCTGGTCTTGAGCGGTCCCTATGACTCGCGCAACGCCCTGGTGTCGATCCATGCCCGCGAGGGTGGTACCGAGGCCCAGGACTGGGTGGAGATGCTGCTGCGCGAAGTGACCCGCTGGGCCGAGACGCGCAACTGGAAGACCGAGATCCTCGACCTGACCGAAGGCGACGAGGCCGGGATCAAGAGCGTGACCATCGCCTTCCGCGGGCTGAACGCCTTCGGCTATAGCCGCTTCCTGGCCGGCGTGCATCGCCTGGTGCGGATCTCGCCCTTCGACTCGTCGGGCCGCCGCCACACCTCGTTTGCGCTCATGGAAGTGCTGCCGGAAATCGAGGACGATGTGGAGGTCGAGGTCAACCCCGACGACATCAAGATGGATGTCTTCCGCTCGGCGGGCGCGGGCGGCCAGAACGTGCAGAAGAACTCCACGGCGGTGCGCCTGACCCATATCCCCAGCGGCATCGTGGTGACGTGCCAGAACGAGCGCTCGCAGTTGCAGAACCGCGAATTTGCCATGCGTATCCTGCGCGCCCGCCTCTGGGAGATCCAGGTCCGCAAACGCGCCGAAGAGACGGCCCGCCTGAAGGGCAAGCATGTCGATGTGGGCTGGGGCAGCCAGATCCTGAACTATGTGCTGCATCCCTATAAGCTGGTCAAGGACCTGCGCACCGGCCACGAAACGAGCAACACCGAGGCCGTGCTGAACGGCGATCTGGATGCCTTTGTCGAAGCCTGGCTGCGCTGGCAGTTGAGCGATGAAGCCGGCCTGGACATCGGCGCCGCGCCCGAACTGGCCGGGGAGGATAGTTGATGCCCGCAACCCCCCCCCGGCTGGTGCTGGCCTCCGGCTCGCCCCGCCGCAAGGAACTGCTGGCCCGGTTGACCGGGCCTTTTGATGTCATCACGTCGGGCGCGGAAGAGAATCCCTGGAACCAGCCCTACCGCGCCTTCCCGACGATCAAGCTGCCGGAGCCGTTCGACGTGCCGCCGGACTCGAACCCCATCCTCTGGGCCTGGCGCAAGGCGCAGGCGGTGGTGCCGCAGGCGACCGCCGACGGCCGCGACGCCCTGATCCTGGGCGCCGACACCATCGTCGTGCTCGACCGCGACGTACTGGGCAAGCCCCGCGACGCGACAGATGCCCGGCTGACGCTGCGCCGCCTGGCCCGCCGCCCCCATATGGTGGTCAGCGGCTGGGCCTTCGTGCTGGTCCGCCCCCAGGCGGGGAGTGCCCCCGCCGTCTCGGTGGCCCGCTACGGCTATGTCAGCAGCGTGGTCCAGATGGGCGACTACAGCGAGAACGTCATCGACTGGTACGTGCGCAGCCGCGAGCCGCTGGACAAAGCCGGCTCCTATGCCGCGCAGGGCCTGGGCCGCAACCTGGTGAAGAACGTGGAGGGCTGTTTCACCAATGTGGTCGGCCTGCCGCTCTGCCAGGTGCGCGCCGCCCTGGTCGCGATGGGCTGGCCGGTCCGCTCCGGCGAAACCTGGCACTCCGACTGTGAGGGTCCGTACTGCACGCCGCAGTCCTGATTGCTTTAACGCGTCTTTCCGCCCAACGGCGGGCGAATCATCCCTCCCGCGACCCATGTTCATCCGCGCCTGCCGGTTTATAGTGTAGGGACACACTACGGCGGGCGCATTTGTTTGTGCGCCTACTCTGAAAGGAGCATCGATGGCTGAAGAAATCCGCCAGGTCCGGGCGGAGGAGACCGCCGCCTACTTCAATATGTCCGGGCAGGCATTCCAGGTCCCGTCGGCAGACCTCGAACGCTGGCGCCAGGGCACGCCGCTGAACGAGATCCGCGGGCTGTTTGTCGATGACGAGATGCGCGCCGGGCTGGTGCTGATCCCCATGCAGATGTGGTTCGGGGCGGGCACCGTGCGCGCGGGCGGCATCTCCGGCGTGGCGACGCCGCCGGAGTACCGCCGCCAGGGGTATATCGGGCGCCTGCTCGACGCCGTGGCCGCCGAGATGCGCGCGGACGGCTACCCGCTCTCGATTCTGTACCCGTTCTACTTCCCCTTCTACAAGCGCTACGGCTGGGCGCACGTCTCGGATAACCTGCAATACACCATCCCGATTGAGCGCCTGCCCGTCGTCAAGCAGACCGGTTCCTGGCACTCGGTCGCCGTGACCACCGACCTGTCCAAGCCTGGCGCGGGGCCGGTGGTATCCGACGCGGACCTGGAGATCCTGATGGGCATCTACGACGCCTGGGCGCCCGGTCGTAACGGCCCGCTGGTGCGCGACGCGGCTCACTGGCGCCGCCGTAAGCTGAGCCGCCCGGCTAACATCTACTATTGGCGCGATCCCGCCGGCGAGCCGCGCGCCTACGTGATGTACACGTTCAAGGAGACCGCGCCCTGGACCCGCCAGGTGCAGATCCGCGAAATGATCGCGCTGGACAGCACCGCGTTGGGGACCA
>JAICKM010000932.1 GCA_025927935.1 Chloroflexia bacterium
CCCAGTTTGCGGCCCTGCCGCACCGGCGGCGTGAATGGCGACGGAGACGTGCTGATCGCACCGCCCGAATTCGCGCTACTGGCGAAGGTCGGGGCGGCCACGTCCGAGGTATCGGGGCCGGGCATGTTGCTGGTACTCGGGTCGATGGCCGGCCGCGGGCTGAATACACCCAGACGCGGGCGGCGTGGACCGTTGGATGGCGTTGGGATCTGCGGCGTAGCCGTGGGGATCGCGCCGCCCGACGCCGCGTCGTCCAGATCCGGGACCTGCGTCTCAATCGCGCCGAAGGTACTCGGGTCAAGGGGAGTCAGCGGGCTGAATCCCCCCAGTTTGCGGCCCTGCCGCACCGGCGGCGTGAATGGCACCTCATCAGTCGCGCTGATAGTACTGGGGTCGAGGGGCGTCAGCGGGCTGAATGCACCCAGTTTGCGGGGGGTCCGCACCGGGGGCGTGAACGGCGACGGAGACGTAGTGTTCACCCCGCCCCCACTGTTGGCATCGTCGAGGGTCGAACCGCCGACGTCCGAGCCGAGCATGGACGGGGGGCTGCCGGTGCTGCCGAGCTGCGGCTTGTAAGACGGCGGGGCACCAGTCCCGATCGCTCGCGACCGCAGGGGGGTGCTGGGAGTGTCGCCCGTGGTGATGGGCTTAAAGGTCCGCGGATCGGCGGGCATTTTTGCCAGCTCGGTTTCCAGCGTGTTCGGCTTGAACCCCAGTTGGGATTCCACCTTCCCGCCCACGGCCCAGGCATCGGCTTCCACCGCGGTCGATTGGTAGAGTTTGTAGGCTTGCCGGTATTGCAGCCAGGCTGCCTTATATCGCTCCGGATCAGTAGCTTGAGTTGCCTTCGCGGCGTAATATTCCTTTTCAGTTTCGTCCTTTTTAACAGTCATAAAGTGATAGCGTATAGTTGCTTCATGCCAGGCTTTCGCTTCCTGATATTCCCGCTGTTGTTCTTTAAAGCCCTGCTCCCGCGGGCCAAACTCCTTGTCGGACTCCAGCAGCCCTTTCTTCGGCGCGGATTGCGGGCGCGGCAGCGGGTTTTTCCGCGCCTGGGCAACAACGTCTGCCCGCAATCCGAGGGCGCTTAACTCCTGTTCCGCCCCCTCGCCCGCCAGCATCCGGGCAATGCGAAAATATTGTTCGGCATGGCGGATCTCATGATAAATCGCGCCCGCGACGCGGGCCTTTTCTTCGTCGGTCGCGTTGGCCTGTAGGCCGCGGGGATTGATCAGAACCATCCAGGTGGCGGGCATGAATGCCGCGAAGGTGGAGTCGCCCCCATAATGCTCGTGCTTTAACATGGAGGTGATACGGGGTGCGCCGAGGGCTTCCAACTGCCGCGTCGCCGGTTCAAAGAGGGCGCGTTGCCGCTTCTCCAGGTCGGCGCCGTGGCTATCCCAGGCGGCGAGGGGCGCCTTGATATTAGCCGTGAACTCGCCGATCGCCCCGGCGCCGGCCAGCCCGGTGCCGTTGCGCTGGACGCTGACTGCATTGGAGCGGCCACTGATCGGGGGCGTAACCGCGGCGGCCCGCCCGGCGAGGAGTCGTTGCACGGCGCGATTGCCGGCGCTCCGTTGCATCTGCTGGATGGCGCTCGCGCGCACCGTGCCGTTGCCCCGCCCGCGCATGGCGGAGTGGGCAACGAGACTCTGGATGGTTCCGCCGGCAGGCAGAGGCAGACTGGCGTGGCTCGGGGCGTCCGGGGCGGGGTGGTGCTGGGGCGGTGCGGATGCCGATTCCTGCGCTGCGGCTGGGCGGATATGCGGAGAGATCATCGGACAGATCCTTTGTTGGAGCCAAGGTCATTGGCTATTCGGTTGTATCTGGTCGTCAATCAGCAGTATATCACACTTCGGCGACGTGTGCCGGTGCAACTCAATCCGGCATCCGGGCCTGGCTGCGGAGGCATCCCGCGCGGCCTGGCCGTGCCGTGCGCAGCCGGCTTTGCAACAGCCATGGCGAGGACGCGCCAAAGGACGATCCGGGGGACGTAGATGTGATATTCTTACCTCAAACGTTAGAAGCGGGCCGCCGGTCCGCCGGATAACGTATCGGAACAAGTAGTACCCTTTGGAAGGAAACCATGGAACTTACCGGCTTACATCATGTGTCCGCCCTCACGGCGCACGCGCCCGAAAACCTCGCCTTTTATACGCGCATCCTGGGCATGCGCCTGGTCAAAAAGACCGTGAACCAGGACGACACCACCTCCTATCACCTCTTCTACGGCGATGAGGTGGGCCATCCGGGCACCGAACTGACCTTTTTCGACATTCCCCACGCGGCGGCCACCCGCCCCGGCGTGAGCAGCATCTCGCGCATCGCCCTGCGCGTGCCCGACCGCGCCGTGCTGGCCTACTGGGCCGAGCGCTTCGCCGAGCACGGCGTCGAGCACGACCCGGTGGCCGAGGAAGCCGGCCGGGCGGTGCTGGCCTTCCGCGACTTCGAGGGCCAGCGGCTCGCGTTGATCGACGACAGCGGGGCGG
>JAICKM010000792.1 GCA_025927935.1 Chloroflexia bacterium
CGCCGGCCGGGGCACCCCGCCGCTTACTGTAGTGGGCAGCGTGGTGGGGGTGACGGTTGCCGGGGGGGCCGGCGGCCTGAACAAGAACGCCGCGCCGGCCAGCAGGAGGAGCACCACGGCGACCCCGCCCACCAGGATCGGAACCATACGCCGCTGCCCCGCGGGCGCCGCCGGCCGGGCTGCCTCCTGTTCCACCATGCGTGGTTGCGCGGCAACCGCCGCTTCCATATTGACGCCAGGGGGCCGGGCCGGCGGCGAATCTTCCACCACCGGTAGCGACTCAACGCCACCCGGCGCTTCGCCCGGCGCCGCCGGCAGCTCAGGCGCTCGCCATGCGAGGGCTGCCGCGGGTGCCACCGGCACGTCGGGCGCGCCCGGCACAGGGTCCGGCGGTATCGCCCGCCCGCCAGCCGGCGGGCGGGCGGTGCTGGGCGGGGTGGCCGCCGCGACCGGGGCAGGTGCGAGCGGCAGGTCCTGATGGGCCGGCGCGGGAGGCGCCGCCGGCATCTCTAGCTGCGGCTCTGCCGGGGCCGGCGGCGGCGCGGGCGGCCCCGCGACCACCGCGCCGGCCGCCGGTGTATTATCCGCGGCGCGGGATGACTCCGGCTGCGAAGCCGCGAGTACCGATTCCTCGGCGGCAGGAGGCACCACGGCACGCGCCTCCGGCGCCACCGTGGTAGTACGCGCTGCCCGCCGGCGGGATGGGGGCGGGCGTTGTGGGCGCGCGGGCTTCGGCGCTGCCCGCTGCTCCACCGTGGGCAACGCAGGCGTCGCCGCGCTCGCTTCCGCCAGTGATTCCGTATCGGGCGCCGCCGGGCTGTCCGGCGCCGGGACCGGGGGGGCAGGCGCTTCCGGCACGGGCGTCACGATCTCCGGCGGGGCGGCCGTCAGGGGCAGCGCGGACGGCGGCGCCTCGGTCTGCGCGGGGGTCGCAACCACCTCCGGCGCGGGGATCTCCGGCGGGGCCTCGGCGGCGGGTGGGGGCGCTGCATCGACCTCCGGCGTGACAATCGCGGAGGGCACCTCCGCGACAGGCGGGGCCACTGCCTCTGCCTCCGGCGTGGGGGCCGGGGGTGGAACCTCGGCGGGTGCAGAGGGCGCTGCCTCGACCTCCGGCGCCACGGGGGGTTCCCGCGCCAGATCGGCGGGCGGGGTCACGGCGGATGGGACCCCCGGCGCGGGCACCGGCCCAACTTCCGGCACCGGCGCTATCACGGTTGGCGGGCCACCTGGCATACCGGCTTCCAGGGCAGGAGGCACTCTCGCGTCGCCTCCAACAACGTCTGCGCCTGGGCCAGTGCCACCTGGCACACCGGCTTCCACGGCAGGAGGCACCGGCGGCGGTGCGACTTCCGGCGCGGTCTCGGCGGCGAACGTTGCCGGAGCACTCGTTGGGGACTCGGCCGGGAGCGGGGGGCGGGGCGCGCGCTTAGGCGCGCGGCGCGAACGCTTGCGGGCAGGGGGCTTCTCTATCTCCGGCGCGACCGCCGCCGTGGACGCGGCGGCTGGGGGCGTTTCCCGGACGATCTCCGCTGCGGCGGGCGGCTCCGCCGCCAGTGGCGCTAGGTCCGCCATGGTAACGGCCGGCGCGGCCTCAGCGGTCGGAGCGAGGGCCGGCGACGCTGCGTGCGTCTCCACGCCGGGCGGGATTGGCGCCGGGGCCGGTGGCTCTTCTTGCGGCGCGGCGGGTTCCGCTTGCTGGGCAATTTCCTCCGGCGGCGGCGCGGCGGGCGTAACGGGCGCCTGCTCGGCGGGCGGCAGGGCGACCGCCTGCGCGACGGCTTCCGGCTCGGCTGTGCCAGCCGGCGTGGGGCCGAGCACGGAAAGTTGGTCCTCTACGCTGGATGGGCCTACCGGGGCGGCAGCCACCTGGGCGGCTTCGCTCTGCGGGGGCGCTGGCGGCATGTGGAGATCCTGCTGCGTGCGGGCCATCTCCGCCGCTTCCAGCAACTCGGACGCATCTTCATAGCCTGGGTCCAGCCGGACCACCTGGCGCAGCCGTATGATCGCTTCATCCCAGTGGCCCGCTTCCAGCGCGCCCACGCCCGCTCGATAAAGGTTGGTGATTTCGCTGTGCCCCGTGGTCCGGCTGAGGTGCCGGGCGACCCGCTCCAGCGCCGCGGCCATCTCGAGCGCCGTCTGATAGCGGTTGGCCGGGTCCTTCTCCAGCGCCCGCAGCACGACAGTTTCGACGGCGGGGGGCAGGTCCGGGTTGAGTGCGCGCGGGGAAGGCGGCGCCTCATAGGCTTGCTTGGTGGCGACGACGATAGGCGTGCCGCGGTCGAACGGCACCCGGCCGGTGACCATCTCATAGAGCACGATGCCGGCGGAGTACAGGTCCGTGCGCCGGTCGATGTGCATGCCCAGCACCTGCTCCGGCGCCACATAGGCTGCCGTGCCGATGATCATGCCCTGCGCGGTCAGGTTCGCGTTTTCGTTCTCGGTCAGCAACTTGGCGATGCCGAAATCGGCCAGCATCGGCCAGCTTGGCGTGGGCATCAGGATGTTGGCGGGTTTGATGTCGCGATGGACGATGCCGCGCTCATGGGCGTACTCCAGCGCGGCCAGCACGTGCACCATCAATTGCAGGGCGGGCACCGGCTCCATCGGGTGGCCCAGCAAGTCGCCCAGCGTCATGCCCTGCTCGATATATTGCAGCACGAGAAAGAGCAAGCCGTCCTGCTCGCCATTGTCGAAAATGGGCAGGATGTTGGGATGTTGCAGGTGGGCGATGGCGCGGGCTTCGCGCTGGAAGCGGGCCACGAACTGCGGGTCCTGACCGTGGAACAGCACTTTGACGGCGACGTAGCGGTCCAGTGACTGCTGGTAGGCTTTGTAGACCGTCGCCATGCCGCCCCGCCGAATTACCTCGGTGAGTTGATACTGCCCCAGTTGGGTTCCGATCAGGTCACGCATGGTCCTGCTCCGCGGTGTTTACGCCTGCATTGTGTTCAGCGCCGTTGGAGAGGAGGCTCGCTGAGGAGCCGGCTACTAGAGAATGGTTGCGGTTCGCATATGACGGTGCGACGCTAGGCGAGGGATCAGGCAGCCAGGAGGACCGCAACCGCGAAGGCAGGGCACACCTTAAGTAGATTATGAATAGAACCCGGCACCGATAAACCGCTAATATGCAATTGGTATTATACTACGAGGACACGTCTTGTCAATAAGCGGTCTATGTGGCTCCGGTGTTTGTTCATAATCGGCACATAG
>JAICKM010000323.1 GCA_025927935.1 Chloroflexia bacterium
ATCTGCTCACCCGGCAAGGATTGCCGGGGTGGGATGGCAATTCACGGCTCCGCAATGCCTACCGCAAATCGGGGGCCAGCAGTGTGGCGACCGCGCGGCGGTCGGCGGCGACGGACAGCGGTTCGCGTTGGGCCGCCGCGGCGGCGCGGATCGTCGTGTCCGGGTCCTTCAGCATGTGGCCGGTCAGGATGCCGGCCACGACGGCCTGTGGCGCGATCACCCCGGCGGCCACCAGTTGGCGCACCCCGGCCAGGGTCGCGGCGCTGGCTGGTTCGCAGCCGATGCCCGCGCGGTCGATCTGCGCCTTGGCATCCAGGATCGCCGCGTCATCGACAGCAGCAACCACGCCCTCGGTGGCGCGCACGACGCCGACGGCCCGGCGGTAGCTCACGGGATTGCCGATCTTGATGGCGGTGGCGACCGTCTCGGCATGCACGCGGACCGGGGCGGCAAAGCCCGCCTGGTAGCTGCGGTAGAAGGGCGCGGCGCCGCTGGCCTGGATGGCGGCCACGCGTGGCACCCGGCTGATCATGCCCAAGGCGTGGGCTTCGGCCAGGGCTTTGCCGAGCGCGGCGGTGTTGCCCAGGTTGCCCGCGGGCAGCACGATCCAGTCGGGCGCCTGCCAGTCGAGATCCTGCAACAGTTCCCAGCCAATGGTCTTCTGGCCCTCGATGCGGAAGGGGTTGATCGAGTTGAGCAGGTAGATGCCCAGGTCGGCGCTGACTTCCTGCACCAGGCGCATGGCGTCGTCGAAGTCGCCCTGCACCTGCACGGTGATGGCGCCGTAGCCGAGCGTCTGGGCCAGCTTGCCCACGGCCACAGCCCCGGCGGGGATGAAGACGAAGCAGGGGATACCCGCCTGGGCGGCGTAGGCGGCCAGCGAGGCGGAGGTGTTGCCGGTGGAGGCGCAGGCCACGGCGCGCGCCCCCAGGCGGCGGGCCTGGCTTGCGCCCACCGTCATGCCACGGTCCTTGAAGCTGCCGGTGGGGTTTTCGCCCTCGTGCTTCAGGTAGAGCGTGTCCAGCCCGGCATAGGCGCCCAGCCGACCGGGGCCCCCGCTTTCCGTCGCGCCCGCCGGGTAGAGGTTGGTGTTGCCTTCGAGCTTGCTGACGATCTCGTCGTCGGCGAAGGCGGGCAACAACTCGCGGAAGCGCCAGGTGCCGCTGGCGACCGGCCCGCGCCGGGCGGCGCGCCGCGCGTCGAACAGTGCCGTTGTCGCGCCCTGGCGGGCGGGGTCGTCGGACGCGAAGGCGACCTCCAGCGTTTCCCCACAGTCGCAACGGTAGCGGATCTCGTCGCGGGGATATTGCCGCCCGCAGGCAGCGCAGCGCAGCCTTGCGCTCATAGGTCGTCCTCTCCAGCCACGCAGACGGTGGCGCCCTGCTGCTCGATCTCCAGCACGCACACTTCGCCCCCGATCCCCGCGGCGGCTTCGGCGGCCTGGGCCATGGCCGCGCCGACCTGCTCGGCGGCCGGACCGCGCGGCGTGAGCGCCAGCACGGTGGAGCCGCCGCCCGACAGGCAGGCGCCGCAGGCCCCGGCCCCCCGCGCCGCCGCGATGAGGGCAGGCAGGGCGGGGAAGAGTTGCGTGCGGTAGGGTTGGTGCAGGCGGTCTTCCATAGCCGCGCCGAGCAGGTCGTAGCGGCGGCTGGTCAGCGCGGCCAGGAACAGGGCCACGCGGCTGGTGTTGAAGACCACGTCGGCCTGCGAATAGTGCGCGGGCATGAGCTTGCGCCCGCGTACCGTATCCATCTCGAATTCGGGGATGAAGACTACGGCTTGCAGGTCGTCGGGGAAGGGCAGGCGCACGCTGTGGATCGTGTCGCCCGTGCAGGTATTGGCGACCAAGCCGCCGAGCAGGGCGGGGGCGACGTTATCCGGGTGGTGGCCGTGCTCCAGGCGCACGGCGAGCGGCAGCAGTTCTTCCGGCGACAGATCCAGGCCCAGCAGCGCGTTGGCCGCTTGCAGGCCCCCGGCGACGGCTGTGGCGCTGCTGCCCAGCCCGCGCCCGCTGGGGATGCGCAGGGCCATGTGGATGCGCAAGCCGGGCACGGGCCGCCCCGCCTCGCGGCAGAGCGCGGCGAAGGCGCGGTAGAACAGGTTCGACTCGTCGTCGGGCAGGCCGTCGGCGCCGCTGACCGTGATATGCAGGCGCGTGCCGGTTTCGTGCACGGTGAACTCGTTGTAGAGCGTCAGCGCCAGGCCGAGCACGTCGAAGCCGGGACCGAGATTGGCCGCCGTGGCGGGCACGCGCACCCGCACGGCGCAGGCGTGGCTACAGTCAGGCCGGCTCATCGGTCTAACCCGAAGTAGTGATGGATCGCCCGCACGGCGGCATCCTCCTGGGCGCTGGCGATGACAAACGACAGGTTCAACTCGGACGACCCCTGGGCAATCGCCAGCACCTCGATGCCGTCGTCGGCCAGGGCGGTGAAGATCTGCCCGGTGACGCCCGGCTTGCCGCGCATCCCCGCGCCGATCACGGCGACAATCGAGACGCCGGTGCGCACGGTCTGGCCCTCGATCAAGCCCTGGCTCTGTTCGAGCGCGAACTGCCGCTCGATGGCCGCCTGAGCCTGGGTGGCGTAGGCTTCCTCGATCAGCACGCAGATATTGTACTCGGACGACGACTGCGAGATCATAAGCACGTTGATCTTTTCCTGGGCGATGGTCGAGAAGAGCCGGGCGGCCACGCCGGGCAGGCCGACCATGCCCTTGCCCTGCAATGTCAGCAGGGCCAGGCGCGCGATGGCGGTGATGGCGCGGATGGGCGTGTCGGCGGGCGGGGCCTCGGCGGTGATCAGCGTGCCGGGCGTGTCGGGCGCGAAGGTATTCTTGATGCGCACGGGGATGCCGCCCTCGACCGCCGGGGCGATGGTCTTCGGGTGCAGCACCTTGGCCCCAAAATAGGACATCTCGGCGGCTTCCAGGTACGACATGCGCGGCAACGTACGCGCCCCTGGCACTACGCGCGGGTTGGCCGTCATCACGCCGTCCACGTCGGTCCAGATCACGACTTCGCGGGCGCCCAGGGCGCTGCCCAGGATCGCCGCCGAGTAGTCCGAGCCGCCGCGGCCCAGCGTCGTCACGATGCCGGTCTCGGTGGCGCCGATGAAGCCGGTGACGACCGGCACGCGGCCCTCCTGCAACCGTGGGGTCAGCACGGCTTCCGCCTGCGTCCGCGTGGGGTCCATCAGGGGAAAAGCGTTGCCGAAGTTGCCGTCGGTGACGATGACCTTGGTGGCGTCCACCGCTTCGGCGGGCTGGCCCGCGGCGCGCAGGGTGGCGGCCAGCAAGCGGCAACTCATGCGCTCGCCCATGCTGCTGATGTAATCGAGGGTGCGCTGTGTGAGTTCGCCCAGCGTGCCCACGCTGTGGATGAAGTTTTCCAGGTCGGCGCTCAAGGCGCGCAGTTCGGCGGCCATACTCTGCTGCTCTTCGGCGGGCAGGTGCAGCGCGTTCAAGATCTCGGTATGGCGCTGCTCGATGCCGATGGCATGCTGGATGGCCTGCAAGCGCTGGCCGCTCGCCGCCTGGCGCGCCGCCGCGATCAGGCTGTCGGTGATGCCGCTCACGGCGGATACCACGACGACGACCGGTTCCTCGGCGGCGGCGCGCTGCACCAGCGTGGCAACCTCGCGGATACGCGCGGCGCTGCCCACCGACGTGCCGCCAAATTTCATTACAAGCATACGGCCCTTCAACTTGCTAGACACAGCACGCCCAGCGCGTGTCACGACGACGGCGCTGGGCGCGATCACTGCCACGTATCTTCATTGCGCCACAGGGGCGGACTCAGCATCGGGTCAACCGCCGCCTGGATGGTATCATTCTATCCGCCGGGTGCGCGGGTGTCAAGGCAGGCGCCCGGCCCGGCAGCGGGGAAGCCGCCGTTTTGGCGCTTCGCGCCTTCGCGAAGCGCGCGAAGAACGAAGCTTTAGTCCGCAATCCAGACGCCCAAGGTGCGCCAGATGGACCCAGTGCCCACCAAGATGAGCGCCATGATGGTGAACGTGACCAAGGCGTGCAGTCGTTCAGACAGGGAAAAGGTGCGCCAGTTGATCAGCAGGACCAGCGTAAGGGCCATCAGCGCTATGATGATCAGACCCGGCGTGAAAATGTAGGCGAGATGGGCCAGCCACAGCAAGGGCAGCCCGACGACCGGCCAGGTGTAGGGCGGGTAGCCTTTTATGTCTACTTGTGAGCCGTAGATCTCGGCGTAGGAATGGAGATAGATTCCGTTGGTGTAGAACGGGATCACGGCGACGAGTACGGAGAGTACCCATGTGCTCAGAGCAAGCACTCCACAGATGCGCGCAATCTTACGAGGACGTGATGCAGCAGGTATCATCGGGTCTATCTCCTTCTATAAGGAGACGGATAGACGGCGGTGCGGGTTTCACAGCAGCGAGGTGAACCTGCCCCTACCGTAAGCAGGCTCGGGGGTGAGTGACAAGCGCGCGGCGGGCGCGTTCTAAATAGCGCTATGGACACTCACCCTCAATTCCAGGCCGTCTTGCTGGATATGGACGGCGTGATTTATCGCGGCGAACACGCGCTGCCGGGCGCCGCTGACCTGTTCCCGGCTTTGCAGTGGGCCGGGGTTTCGGTTATACTGGTCACGAATAACTCCCAACGGACCGCGGCCGGCGTGGTGCGCAAGCTGGAGCCGATGGGGATCCGCGTGCGGACCGAGTCGATCCTGACGTCGTCGATGGCGACCGCCCGCTGGCTGCACGAGCAGGCGCCGGAGGGCGCGCAGGTCTACATTGTCGGCGCGGCGGACCTGGCGAAGGTGGTGCTGGAGCAGCCCGGCTTCACGATGGATGCCGAAAGCCCCGACTTTGTGGTCGTGGGCCTCGACACCGAAGTGACCTACGCCAAGCTCCGCACGGCGGGGCTGGCGATCCTGCGCGGGGCGCGGTTCGTCGCCACCAATCTGGATGCCAGCCTGCCTATGGAGGGCGGCGAGATCTGGCCGGGCGCGGGGGCCATTGTCGCGGCCATCCAGACGACCACCGGCCACCCGCCGGACATTGTCCTGGGCAAGCCCGAACCGGCGATGTTCCTGCAAGCGCTGGAGATCCTGGGTCTGCCGCGCGAGCAGGTGCTGGTGGTCGGGGACCGCGCCGAGACCGACATCCTGGCCGGGAAGCGCGCGGGGCTGCCGACGGCGCTGGTGCTGACCGGCATCACCCGAGCGGACGAAGTGGCCGCGCTGCCCGACGAAATGCGGCCCGATTACGTGTTCAACAACCTGGAGGAATTGCGAGCCTTCCTGTGCGCGCCGCGCACGCCGGCTCCCACGGAGAACCATGACGAAACAGCGCATTCACACGGCTGACGGCCCGCATGCGATTGGCCCGTACTCGCAGGCCATTGTCGCCGCCGGGCTGGTCTTTTGCTCCGGCCAGGTCGCGCTCGACCCGGCCACGAACCAGTTCGTCGAGGGCGACATCGCCGTGCAGACGCGGCGCGTGTTGCAGAACCTGGACGGCGTCTTGCGCGCCGCCGGGTCCAGCCTGCACCAGGCGGTCAAGACGACGGTCTTCCTGGCCCATTTCAGCGACTTCGCGGCGATGAACGAAGTCTACGCGGAGTTTTTCGGCGACACGCCCCCGGCCCGCTCCACGGTCGAGGTGGGCGCCCTGCCCCGTAACGCGCTGGTCGAAATCGAGTGCATTGCCCTCGCCGGCCTGGATGCATCCTGATCGGAGTTCCGCTTTCGTGAGTCACGCTGCCCCCCCGACCGATTCCGGCGCCGCGCCTGCCGCGGGCCAGTCGGTCTACCCGTCTTTTGCGTTTGATTACGAGAACCCGCGCACCGTCGAAGGGCGGGGCGCCTTGCGCGCCGACACGCGCGACCTGGCCGCCCTGCGCCTGGAGCGCTGTCTGGCGGCGCTGGCTGGCACCCACGGCGATCTGCTGGAGGTCGGCTGCGGCGCCGGGCGCAACCTGCGCGCCTTCGCTTACTACCGGCCCGATCTGCGCCTGCACGGCGTGGACATCAGCCGGACCGCGTTGGCCGAGGCTGAGGCGGCGGGCGGTCCCATCGAGTACCGCGAGGGCGACGCGCTGCACCTGCCCTACCCGGACGCCAGCTTCGACATCGTCGTGCTGTTCGACCTGCTGGAGCATGTGCCCGATGTGGGCGCAGCGGTGGCCGAAGTAGTGCGCGTGCTGCGACCAGGCGGGCTGTTCCACGGCTTTGTGCCCTGTGAGGGCAACAAGCGCACCCTCTTCGCCGCGTTACGCCACAGCGAGCGCCTGCCGATCCACCGCTGGAAGCGCGACCATATCGGCCACATCCAGATCCTGACCACCCGGCAGTTGGGGCAGATTCTGCAAAAGCAGGGTCTCCAGGTGCGCGACATCACCTTCAGCTTCCACCTGCTGGGCCAGATCCACGACGTGGTCGATTACTGGCGGCGCGAGCAACTGGCGGGAGGCAAAGCGCACGGCGCGTTGCGGCAGGCGGCGGTGAAGCTATTCAGCCGGGCGGTGTTCTTCCCGACCTGGCGGCTGGCCTACTACGAAGACAACCTGCGGATGCGCGACCCGCGCGCCGTCGGCGTGCATATCACCGCGGTGAAGAGGGCCGAGGGATGACTCGCCTCTGGGGGCTGGGCGCGTTGCTGGCCGCGGTCGTGCTGGTGCTGCTGGGCCGGGTGCTGCCTGTGCCGCCGCTGGTCACGGGCGAGGAAGGCGTGCGCGTGCAACTGGTGAAGACGCGGCTCGACGCCGTGACCGCGCGCTACACGTTCCAGAACGCGGCCCTGGCCTATGAGCGCTTCCTGGGCACCCACGATGTGCCCAACGTGCCCGACGAGATGCGCCAGAAGGCGGCGGATCTCGACGCGGGCGGGGACCGGGCCACGCTGCTCCAGGAGAGCCGCACCCGCATGCAACTGGTGCTCGATCTGGGCCATTCCTTGCTGGCCCGCGCCATCGCCGGGGATGCATTCTTCGCCGAGCTACGGACCTATGACGATCAGTTGATGGGCTGGAGCCGCACGCTGGGGCCGCGCAGCGAACAATTGCGCCGCGACACCTGGCCGATCCTCGAATGGCTGAAGCGCTATCCCGCGCCGGTCGGCACCAACGACGAGGTGCGCTGGGTGCCGTCCAGCAGCGATAGCCCGCTGCTGCCGCTGATCACCGGGGCCACTCCGGCGGCGCCGCCCCTGAGCACGACGATGGCGCTGTTGGATCAGATGAAGCCGGCGATGGAAGCGCCCGACGTGTCCAGCGAGACCATCCGCAAGTTCGCGCAGATCGCCAACGACGTGTGGGTGGCCGGGGCCTATATCCCCACGGTGGACCAGTTCCACGACGGCTATTTCAGCGCGTTGCGCCGCTACGACGCGCAGGCGCTCGAAGTGGCGGCCACGCCCGACGACGCGCTGCCGATCGGGCAGAGCGTGCTGGCCTGGCTCGGCGCCGGGGCAGTAGCCCTGCTGCTGCTGGCGGCGCTGCTGCTGATGTTCTTGCCGCCGTCCTTCTGGAGCCGCGTGCCGTTGTTCCGCAGCCGCCGGCTGGCCCTGGAGGGCCATAGCCCCGCGGGCGGCGCGGTGGGCTAGCCCAGCGTGCGCGGGCCGGTTTGAAACCGGCCCCTACAGCGAGGTCACGCGTTATTTATGGGCTGGA
>JAICKM010000681.1 GCA_025927935.1 Chloroflexia bacterium
AAGATCGGCTACGGCGACGACATGACGCCCAACAAACAGGAGCCGAGCCGGTTGAACACCGGCATCACGCTGGTAGGCAAGCGCTCCAGCCTGCCGGACAATCTCACGGTGGGCCGCAACTGCAAGATCGGCACGGACCTGCGCCCGCAGGATTTCTCGACCACCACCCTGGCGAGCGGGGAGACGGTCGAAGACCAGACCTTTGCCCATAGCTGGGAGCGCGAACTGATCCGCGTGGCAACCGGCGGCGCGGAAACCGCCCCGGTATCCCAGGCGCCGTCGTAGTCTAGAGGGGCCACCGTAATTTGGCCGGGGCCGGTTTGCAACCGGCCCCAGCACTCAGCAGGATCACCTTGGTTTGTCGCGGGGCTGCCGAACGGCATGTGCCCCACTGGATGGCCGGGGCGCACCCGGCCCGAGCGCCCATGCGCGGAGGGACTCTACAATGGCAGAGTTGAACAAGGTCGCCGTCTTCACCAAGGAGTACCCGCCGTATGTCTACGGGGGCGCCGGCGTGCATGTCGAATACCTGTGCCGGGAATTGGCGCGGCTGGTGCCGGTGGAAGTGCGCTGCTTTGGCGACCAGGACATTCACGAGGGCAACTTGACGGTCAAGGGGTACGGGAAGTGGGACGAAATCGCCCGCAACACCGATCCGCGCTTTGTCGGGGCCGTGGATGCGTTCGCGCGCAGCCTGGCGATGTCCAAGGACACCCTCGACGCCGCTGTGGTGCACTGCCACACCTGGTACACCGATATGGGCGGCTTGCTGGCCGGGAAGCTGTGGGGTGTGCCCTACGTGCTGACCATCCACTCGTTGGAGCCGCTGCGCCCCTGGAAGGTCGAGCAGTTGGGCAACGCCTATCACCTCAGCGCCTGGATGGAGCGTACAGCAATCGAGCAAGCGGACGCAGTGATCGCCGTCTCGAAGGAAACCCGCGAGGATGTGCTGCGCCTGTTCGACGTGTCGCCCCAGAAGGTCCACGTCGTCTACAACGGTATTGACCTGGAGCAGTATCAAAAAACCCCGGCCACCGATGCGCTGGTGCGCTATGGAGTCGATCCCAGCCGGCCCTATGTGCTCTTTGTCGGGCGCATCACCCGCCAGAAGGGAATCATCCACCTGGTCAATGCCATCCCCGATATCGACCCGTCCCTGCAAATCGTGCTCTGCGCCGGGGCGCCCGATACCCTGGAGATCGGGCAGGAGATGACCGAACGGATTCAAGAGGTGAGCGCCGGACGCCCTGGCGTAATCTGGATCCAGGAAATGCTTTCGCGGCCCGATGTGATCCAATTCTATTCCCATGCCGCGGTCTTCTGCTGCCCCTCGGTCTACGAGCCGTTCGGCATCATCAATCTGGAAGCGATGGCCTGCGAAACGGCGGTGGTCGCGTCAGCGGTTGGGGGCATCAAAGAGGTGGTGGTGCCCGGCGAGACGGGGCTGCTCGTCCATCTGCAACTGAAGCCGGGCACTTTCGATCCGGTAGACCCGGCGCAATTCGCCCACGACCTCGCGCAAGCGATCAATACGGTGGCTCTGGACCCGCAATTGCGCGCCAGCTTCGGGCGCAAGGGGCGGCGACGGGTCGAGGAACACTTCAGTTGGGCGGCCATTGCCGAGCAGACGTTGGAACTTTACCGATCTCTGGTAGAAAAGAATACCTGAGCCATCCGGGACGTTGTCCGAACAACTCTTCTCTCCGAGCAAGCAGCGGACTCAACCCGGCGATCACGAGAGTTAGGAGTGGAGGGCATGACGCGCCACGCGGAAGGCGAGAAGGGCGATGTATAGCGCCTATCTCTTTGACCTGGATGGCACGATTTATCTGGGCGACGCCGTCCTACCGGGCGCAGCCGAAACCATTGCGGCCCTGCGCGCGGCGGGGCGGCGCACCATTTTCTTGTCGAATAATCCGACCCGCACCCGCCAACAGTATGCCGCCAAGCTCACGGCGATGGGCATCCCGACACCCGTCGCAGACATCGTGAATTCGTCGTTTGTGCTGGTGCAGTGGTTGCTGCGCGAGGCGCCCCAGGCCCGGCTGTTCGTGGTCGGCGAGGAGCCGCTTAAGAGCGATCTGCGGGACGCCGGGTTTCAGTTCAGCGAGCGTTCCGGGGAGATCGACATTGTGGTGGCGTCTTTCGACCGCAGCTTTGTGTATCACAAGTTGCAGGTGGCCTTCGACGCGATTCGGGCCGGCGCGCGCCTGGTCGGCACGAATCCCGACCGCTATTGCCCTGTCCCCGGCGGCGGTGAGCCGGACGCGGCGGCGATCATCGCCGCGATTGAGGCGTGCACCGGCGCGAAGTGCGATCCCATCGTCGGCAAACCCTCGCCGATCATGGTTGCGACGATCATGGCGATGCTCGACCTCCCTCCAGAGCGCTGCATCATGATCGGCGACCGGCTGGAAACCGACATCCGCATGGGCATCAGCGCGGGCATGGCGACCTGCCTCGTGCTGACGGGCGACGCGACTCGCGCCAAGCTGGCCGCATCGGGGATGCAGCCGACGCTCGTGCTCGACCGCCTTGATGGCCTGCTAAATGCAAACATGGCCGCATCGTGAGCGGCGGGGAGCGGCCCCTAGAGAAACCAACGACAGTGGAGGACGACACGCATGATTGATCCTGACGATTCCACATTGCCGCTGCTCTTCCTGGGCGGTCTAAAAAGCTGGGAGATGCCGGAAGTGAGCGCGCTCAACACCGTGCCCGCCCACGCGCTGACGATCCCATTTGCCACGGCAGACGCGGCCAGGGATGCGGCGGCCCCGTCGCCCTGGTTCCAAAGCCTCAGCGGCACCTGGGACTTCAAGCTGTTGCCACGCCCGGAAGCCGCCACGGCGGCGGCGCTGACCGGCGACGGCTGGGCGCCGATCACCGTGCCCGGCAACTGGACGATGCAAGGCTTTGGCGCGCCCCACTACACCAACATCGTGATGCCCTTCCCCCAGATGCCGCCGTGCGTTCCGGAGGATAATCCGACCGGCCTGTACCGCCGCCAGTTCAGCGTGCCTCTTGCCTGGCGCGGGCGGCGCGTCGTGCTGCACATCGCCGGCTGTGAGGGCGCGTGCTACGTTTATGTCAATGGCCGGCCCATCGGCCTGCACAAGGACTCGCGGACCTCCGCTGAATATGATCTCACGGACTGTGTGCGCTTCGACGCTCCCAACGAACTGGCCGCCGTCGTGCTGCGCTGGTCCGACGCCAGCTTCATCGAGGACCAGGATCACTGGTGGCAGTCGGGCATCCACCGCGACGTGTTCCTCTACGCGACAGACACCGTGTATCTGGCCGACCTGTTCGCCCGCGGCGACGTGACTGCGGACCGCGCTGAAGGCCGGCTGAGCGTGCGCTGCACGCTCGCCGCCACCGGCGCAACGCCGGATAGCTGCCGGGTGGATGCCCAACTCTACGACCCTACCGGTATCCCGGTCTTTGCCGAACCGCTCAGTGCGACCTATGAACCGCAGCCGGACGCCTGGGGGGTACGGCGTTTTGTCCGCCCCGAACTCACGCTGGAAAGCCGGGTAGCAACGCCGCTGCTCTGGTCGGCGGAAAACCCGCAGCATTATACGCTGGTCGTGACCGTGCATGGGCCGGCGGGCGCCGAAAGCTGCACGTGCCGGGTGGGCTTCCGTAGCGTCGTCGTGCGCGATCGGCAACTGCTCGTGAATGGCCGCCCGGTGTTGATCAAAGGCGTCAACCGCCATGACCACGACGACACGACCGGCAAAGCGGTCAGCCGGGAGATGATGGAAACCGACATCCGGCGCATGAAGCAGTTCAACATCAACGCCGTGCGCACATCCCATTACCCCAACGACCCCTACTGGCTGGACCTGTGCGACCGCTACGGGCTTTACGTCTTCGATGAGGCGAACATCGAATCCCACGCCTT
>JAICKM010000433.1 GCA_025927935.1 Chloroflexia bacterium
GGGATTGGCAACATAGCGCGGCGATTGCCCGTTTCACTCTTGATATACAGCGTATTCGGCACGACGAAGCGTATCCCAGCGCCGAATTACTGCGGTTTCTCGCGGATTACCTGGATAGCCGATGGATTATTTTTATTGTCGTATACAATCACACACTGTTGGGTCGTTAGACCGATTTTAACAGAAACAACGGGTGCATAAACATGGGAATCCCGGTGTTTCACGTGAAACACCGCAATGGTTACAAGCATAGCATGAACAGATCGAGCATCAGCAAACGTTTCACGTGAAACATCGCTCCTGGGAACGGCAGCAGCATGTGGAAGTACGTAACGGCGCGGCACTTTCTGTACTTCTGGCGGCCGTCGTGTATAATACACTGCGATTGCGGAACCAGGGGTGGATGTTTCACGTGAAACAGGCAGGACGTGTGAAACGTTGGTCATCTACTATTACGCTGCTGGTATGTTCCTTGCTCCTACGCTGCCGGGCAGCCGGCGGCCAATAATTTGCCCGTGGGTTGTTTTGAGATTTAAGGGGAGGTTATTCATATGATGCGCTGGCTAATTCGGCTGAGCATTGGCGCGGGTGTGGCCGCGCTCGCCATTTATCTCTGGTCGCGCTTGAACCAGGATTACGATGACGACGAGATCGAGGATGAGATCCCGCTCGAATTCGATGTGCCCATGGAAGGCGCGGTTTCCACGCTCGACGCGCCTATTGAGTTCGATGTGCCGATGGACGGCGCGGGGGCCAGCCTGGATGTGCCCGCGGAAGCGCCTAGCCTGAACGGCGATACAGGCGTGGGACCTGGTGCGGACCTGGATCAGTCCGCGACTCCGGTGTCTACGGCTTCTGCAACTCCGGTAACGACGGATTCTACTACCGCTTCCGGCGATATGGGCACCGGCGAGTCTGATGATCTGACCATCATTCGCGGGATTGGGCCGGTGTTCCAGAAGCGGCTGAATGAGTTGGGGATCATGACCTTCCGCCAGTTAGCCGATACCAAACCGGATATGCTCGACGCGGAAGGCATCAACGGGGTGGGCGTCGATCTGGAAAGCTGGATTGAGCAGGCGCGCGAGCTTGCCGAGCAAAAGAACGACTAGTTCCGCGCAATAAGATTTCCCGTATCCTTCGTGTTTGGCGGCCATATGCAGTTACTACAAACGCAATCGAGCATGGATCGTCAGTCCGGCACCCTGGCCGCCGAGCTGGCCGATGTACGCACCCGGCTGGCCCGTTTGCACGAGTCGTCGCCCGCCGAGCGCGGCGCGTTGCGCGAGTATCTGCTGGAGCAGATCGCGGCGCCCGCCATGCTGATGCGGGCGCTGGCCGCAGAGGGGCTGGGCCGGGTGGGCGATGAGCGCGCAATTGCGCCGCTGATCCAGGCGCTCCGCGATCCGGCACCCCTGGTGCAATGGCGGGCGGCACATGCCTTACATGCCCTCCATGCTCGCGCCCTGGTGGCGCCCGATCGGCTGGTCTTTCAGGAGGGCCGCCCGTTCGAGCAGTGGAAGGCTGGTGTACTGGAGACGCTGACGGCGCAGTTGGGCAGCGCCGGTACCCATGACCGGCTGGCGGCTGCCATGTCGTTCGCCGAGATCCGGGTTCCGGCCACGTTGCCGGCCCTGGTGGCGGCAGCCGGCGACGAACAGGTGGCGGTGCGCCAGGAGATCAACCGGGCGATTCTGGCGGTTGTGCAAGAGGATGCCACTTTGATTGCCCAGGCGCGGACAGCGCTACTGCCCCGGCTGCATGAGGGCGATCCCCTGGTTCGGCGTGCTGCCGCCGATCTCCTGGGCCGCCTCGGCGACCGGGCGGCCGTGCCGGGGTTGCTGCCGTTGCTGCATGACCCGGATGCCGGCGTCCGCTGGCACGCGTGCGAGGCGTTGGGCCTGCTCGGTGACCCCACCGCTTCAGAGGGATTGATTAGCCGGTTGGCCGACGACGAACCGTGGGTGCGCCGGGCCGCGGCTGACGCTCTCGGACGGCTGGGCGACCCGTATGCGGTGGCACCGCTGGTCCAGATCAGCCATGACGACAGTTCGCTGGTGCGGCGGGCGGTTCTCGAAGCCCTGGGGCGCATCGGCAGCCGGGAGGGCCAACCCGCGCTGCTGCGGGGCCTGCGCGACCGGGACCCCGCGGCGCGGCTGGCCGCTGTCCTTGCCCTGGCCCAGATGGGCGACCGGCAGGCCCTCAAGCCACTGGCGGGATTGGCCCGCGACCGCACCCGGCTGGGGACCCGGCAAATCAATCGCGAAGCAGCGGCGGCAGCGCGGGCGATCAAGGCTCGGAGCCGGTAAACGGCATCGTAGCACGCGTAAATAACCTACTTATCCAGAAGTTATCCACCAGTTTGTGCATAACTATTAGTTTGCGGATGGGATACGAGGCGCTATGGCGACGGTTGTAACATCAGCGGGTGGCATCGTCTATCGCCCGGCGGTGGATGAGCCGCAGATCCTCATGATCGCCGACCGCCTGGGGCGCTGGAGCTTCCCCAAGGGCATGGTCCAGCGCGGCGAAGACCCGGCGACCGCCGCCCGGCGTGAAGTGCTGGAGGAGACCGGCATCGAGGGCGAGATCCTGCAACTGCTTGGGCAAACCCATTATTTCTTCCGGCAAGGCGGGGCGTTGATCGATAAGACGGTCTATTTCTACCTCATTCGCGCGCTGACCTCTGCCATCACACCCCAACTGTCCGAGGTGGCCGACGCGCGCTGGTTCCCCGCCGGGGAGGCAATCCGTCACAGCGCCTTTAACGCGAATACGGAGCTATTGCACAAGGCCATTGCCGCCCTGGCGGAAGCAAAAGAGGCGGGGACCATCTGAGTTGACATAAACCATAGTCTGATCTCATCTAGTTGACATAACTAAAACGGCCTTTTGCCGGATGGCCTGCAATCTCGTATAATAGAACAAACATCCTGTATCGCTACTGTCCAGGGAGACTGATTATGCAGACCCGCTGCCCCCTCTGCTATAGTTGGACGCTCTTACCCGCCCATTATCCAGCCGGGCAGCCGATTCATCCGCGCTGTGACGGCTGCGGGGATGAGCTACCCGGCTCCGCCTACGCGCATCGCTATGATCTCTGCCGGGTCTGCCTCCATTGCTACCTGACCGACTACGGCGCCTGTCCGCTTTGCCCTCCCGCGACCGATCTGGCGACGGCGCTGGCCTGGCAGCACCTCTGGCTCGACCACGGCACGATGCCCACCGTTGCGCCTTTGTCGGATCGCTATTGCATAGCGCTCTGGCAGGGTTATCAGCAGGATCAATCCGGCACCGCAGGCCGCGCCCCAAGCGGCGGGGGGGGGCGGAGCGGCAACGGCTATACCCGTAACGGCAACGGCGCCGGGAAGGGCCACGGCAACGGCGCGCGCCCGGCAGCGCGGCCCGTCGCACTCGCGGCGGCCCCCGCCGAAGCGCCGCCCGCCGAGATGCCGGCTAACATGGCGGCGCTGTTGACGACCGGGCCGGTCGCGCTGTTCGAGATGGACGCGCCGGCGCCCGTGGTGGTGAACGGCAACGGCCACGACGCCGACACGCCAGCCGTGACCGTGCGTAGCGACGAAGGCTTGAGCGGGGTAGACTACGAACTCATTCAGGACTCCACGCGCCTGGTTGAAGTCGCCGACCTGTTGAATGCCGAGCCGTTGCTGGGCGTCGATACCGAGACCGACGGCCTCGATCCATACACCTCACGCTTGCTCTTGCTCCAGGTGGCGACGCCGCAGAAAGCCTATATTGTCGATTGCCAGCGCGTCGATCCGCTGCCGCTCAAACCGATCCTGGAGAGCACGCGCAGCCTGAAGATCTTGCAAAACGCCAAGTTCGACTATAAAATCCTCAAGCATATCGCCGGGATCGAGCTTTGCAACATCTTTGACACGATGCTGGCCGAGCGCCTGCTGACTGCGGGACGCGCCCGCGAGGTGAGCCTGCGCCAGTTGGCGCTCAAATATGCCGGCGTCACCATGGACAAGACGATCCGCAAGAGCTTTGTGGGCGTGAAGGGTGACGGCTATCTGTCGGAGGAGCAACTGGTCTACGCGGCCCGTGATGCGCTGGTCATGTTTGAGATCCAGCGCACACAGCAGGCCGAGTTGAAAAAGCTGCGTATGACCAAAGTGGCCGAGTTGGAGTTCCAATGCGTGGCCGCGGTGGGCGATATGGAACTGGCCGGCGTGAAGATCGACACCGACCGCTGGCGGGCGATCCTGACCCGCGTGGCGGTGGAGCGCGATCGCGCCGCCGAAGAGTTGAACGAAATGCTGGCCGCGGTCGCCAAGCAAGCCACTATGTTCGGCGTGCCGACAATCAACCTGAACAGCGGCCCGCAACTCATCGAGGTTTTCGCCCGGCTCGGCGTCGAATTGGCCGACACCAGTGAAGCCACACTGATCAAGGCGGGCGACCACCCGGCCATCAAGAAACTCCTGGAATATCGTTCGCACGAAAAGACGCTCAGCGCCTTCGGTGAGCATCTGCTGGCGCTGATTAATCCGCAGACCGGGCGCCTGCACCCGGACTTCAACCAGTACGGCGCCGATACCGGCCGCTTCTCCTGCACCAACCCCAACGTGCAGCAGATCCCGGCCACGTCGGATTTCCGCTCCTGCTTCGTGGCCGCCGAGGGCTATAAGCTTTGTACTTGTGACTACAGTCAGGCCGAATTGCGGATTCTGGCCGAGTTGAGCGGCGACCCGGCGTTCGTCGAAGCCTTCAGGAGCGGTGGCGACTTGCACGCCATCACGGCCAGCCAGATGTTCCAGGTGCCGCTGGACCAGGTGCAGAAACCGCAACGCTCGGCGGCCAAGTCGATCAACTTCGGGCTGGCCTACGGGCGCGGCCCCGGTTCGCTGGCCTTGCAGTTGGGCGTGTCGTCCGATGAGGCCAAGGCATTGATCGAGAAGTACTTCCAGGCGTACACCGGCATCCAACAGTGGCTGGATAAGGCGGCTCGCGAAGCCGTGCGCAAGGGCTATAGCGAGACGACTCTGGGCCGCCGTCGCTTCTACGATGTGCCCGATCGCAACGATCCTGACTATCGCCAGAAGATCGGCTCCATTGAACGTCAGGGTAAAAATACACCTATACAAGGCGGAAACGCTGATATGACCAAGATCGCGCTGGTCTATCTGCGGAGTGCGCTGCGGGGTTATAATGCGCGGGTGGTTAATACGGTGCATGATGAAATCGTGGTCGAGGTGATCGCTGAACAGGCTGAGGAAGTGAAGAAGATCGTCGAGCACGAGATGATCCGCGCGGGAGAGCAGATTTTGCAGACGGTTCCCGTCGTGGCCGACGCCGCCATCGGCGATTATTGGAAGAAGTAGGCGATGCCGGCCCGCCACACTTTCGGCTCCCTGCCTGCCCCTGGACGGCGTGTGCGGGTTGTGGCGGCTTTGCTGCTGGTGCTGGCGACTATTGCCGCCTGTGTGGCTCCGGAGCCGCCTGGTCCCGCCACGCCGGGCATTAACCTGGAAACGCCCCTACCCCCGTTCGTGCCGACCGCAACGGCCCTGCCACAGCCGTCCGTCGCGCCCACCAGCAGCCCATTAGCAACCGCCCCGGTCGCCGGCAGCCCCCTGCCGACCGCCGATGTTTCGCTGCCGCAACTGGTGATCACCAACAGCGTGGGCAGCCGGCTGCGTCTCTACGTCGAAATCGCCGATACGCCGGAGAAGCAGGAGACGGGCCTGATGCATCGCACGGCCCTTGCCGCCGACGGCGGGATGCTTTTCGTCTTTCCCAGCGAAACGACGATCCCGTTCTGGATGCACGATACGCTCTTACCGCTCAGCATCGCGTTTATCGCCGGGGATGGAACCATCGTGGATATCCAGGACATGCAGCCGCTGGACGAAACTCTGCATAACCCGGCGCGCCCCTATGTGTACGCGCTGGAAGTGAACCAGGGCTATTTCCGGCAGCATGATGTCGTGGTGGGCAACCAGGTCGGGCTACCCGCCCTGCCAACACCGCCCGCGCCTACTCTGCCCCCGGTGCCGGACGCGTCTCCGTAGCCACTTGCGCCCACAGCCGCTGTACGGCTGCCACCCAGGCCGCCGGTTGCTCCACAGGCGCCATATGACCC
>JAICKM010000074.1 GCA_025927935.1 Chloroflexia bacterium
GCCTGTGTGGCCGGTGCCGATGCCGAGACGAAGGCGCTCGCCCAAACCGCCCTCGGTATGCTGACCAACCCTGAAGCGCGGGCGCGCTACGACCGGGAACTGGCTCTGGCCGCCGGGCTGGACGAATGCTGCCCGCCGCCCCGCCGTTCGTCACCGGCGCAGGCACCCCCGGCGATTGCCGCAACAGCCACCACGACGGCCCAACGGGTCGCTCCCGCTGTGCGGCCCCAGGCGCGTCCTGCTGCCGGCCCCCGCCGCGCCGCGCCGCCCGTCTCCACCCCGGCGTTCAATTGGCGCATCGCAGTGGTAGTCACCCCCATCCTGATTGCCGCCGCCTTCGTCTTGCTGACCGGCAACCCGTTTGCCACGCCGTCCGCCGACTCTGGTCCCGACCTGAGTGCGCTGCAAGCCCAGGCGGTGCCGGCCCCGGTCGGCCCCGATGGCGTGCAGACGCTGGACCTGGTTGTCAACGGCACCACCATGAGCTACAAGCCGAGCGTGATCCAGGTGAAGCAGGGTCTGCCGGTCCGCTTCAACCTGAGCGTGGAAGGGCGCGATCCCGGCTGCGGGCGCTTTGTAGGGCTGCGCGGGCTGGGCGAGCACGGCATTGCCACGCCCGGCGAGGTGACGACTTTGGAGTTCACGCCGCAGCAAACCGGCAAGTTCGAGATCAACTGTAGCATGAACATGATGCGGCCCGGCTATCTACTCGTCACCCAGTGATGGGCGGGGCCGGGCGCCTGTTCGACACCTACCTGGCCGTCGATTGGAGCGCCCGCAGCCTGCCCAGTCCCGCCGCGCCCAGCCGCGACGCCCTCTGGGTGGCCGAAGCCACGCTAGATGCGCAGGCGCCGGGGCTGCATATCGCCGCATCCTACTGGCGCACCCGGCACGCTTGCATCGCCCATGTGCGCGCCCGCCTGCTGGCCCACGTAGCGGCCGGGCGGCGGGTGTTGGTGGGGTTTGATTTCCCCTACGGCTATCCCGCCGGATATGCGGCGGCGCTCCATTTGCCCGCGTCCGCGCCGCCCTGGCGCCGCATCTGGGATGCTCTGGCCGGGCTGATTGTGGACGAGCCGGCCAACGCCAACAATCGCTTCGCGGTGGCCGCCCGCCTGAATGCGCGCTGTGGCCCGCCGGGCCCCGGTCCGCTCTGGGGCTGCCCACTTGCCGCCTGCGCGCCCACCCTCGCGCCGATCAGCCCCGGCTATCCCTATGTGGTGGGGCCGGGGCGGTTCCTGGCCCGCATTCGCCGGGCCGAGGCGCGGGCGCCCGGCACGCAGCCCGCGTGGAAGCTGCTGGGGCAGGGGAGCGTGGGCGGCCAGGCGCTTCTGGGCATTCCCTATGTGCGCGCCCTGCGTGATGACCCGGCCCTGGCGCCCGCCAGCCGGGTCTGGCCCTTCGAGACGGGGTTCACGCCCACGCCCACCGCCTCCGGTGGCCCGGCCATCGTCCACGCCGAGATCTGGCCGGGCATCGTGCCGGGAACGCTCGATCCCGCGTTCCCGATCCGCGACGAAGCCCAGGTGCGGGCCGTAGTTGCCTGGCTGGCGGCACACGATGCCGGGGGCACGCTGGGCGCCCTGTTCGCGCCGCCGCCCGGCCTGACTCCGGACGATCTCATTGTCTGCCGGGACGAAGAGGGGTGGCTGCTGGGGGCCTGATGCGGGCCGGCTAGACGCCCGGCGGCGTGAGCGGCCCGCGGCTCATTTCGGCGCCCGGCGTGATCACCAGGTACATCTGCTGGAGATAGGTCCAGCGGCGCAGAAATGAACTCCAGGCGGTGTGATAAAAGCCGCCGTTGCCCACATCCATCAGGTAGATGGTATTGGCGTCGTAGCCGTAAGCCACCACCGTGTGCTCGTGGGGCACCAGCCGGAACGATTCGCCCTGGTACGTCCGCGTGTAGATCGGCTGGGGAGCCTGACCCGACGTGAACCAGACCACGACGGGGTGCCCGGCGCGTAATTCGGCTTTGAGCCGGTTCAGATCGCCATAGTAGACGGTCGCATCGTAACCGCGGCTTTCGAGTACCGGCACCAGCGGCTCCGCGTAGATGCCATAATTCGTGATCCCGCCGAAGGGCTTATTGATATTGCCCCGGAAGCCTTCATGCGGGTTCGGGCTGAGCGGCACCTCGCGGATGAAATCGCGCTGCGATACCAGCTTGCCCCAGTAGAGCGTGACGGCTGCCGCCGCCGCGTACTCGCAGCTTAAACTGTACCATTGGCGCACCGACGGGAAATCGGGGATTATCACGCGCGATTCCGCCGCGTCCGCCCGGTAGGGGACGAGGAGCGTGGCCGCGAGGACCAGCATGGCAGGGAACACCCGTTTCCAGGTAGCAGACTTTCGACCCTGGGTACTCATGTAACACCTCGTATACATGCATGCCGCTGTGCAAGGGCGCCGGTAGTGGCAAGGTGCCTACCGTGCCCGCTATAACGGAGCGTATGCGGTTTCGTGAAACCCGGTAGCCGGTGTCTGCTGGGTTCACGCGCGGATACTGGGAGCTGTTTACTATGGCGCCGGTCGCCTGCGCGGACGGCCGGAGGCACTACAAGTAATCGCCTCTATTTACAGCGACTTTCGTGCCATTAGCTTTTGCCGGTCGGCGGATCGCGGCGCGGCCCACTTCTTGCTTTTACAAACGGCGAACTTGCCTAAGGAGGATCTCACGGATGCCCGCTACGCCCAAACGCCCGCACATTTTGACCTTGCTGCCCGTGGTTTTCATGGTGGCCGGCCTGGTCTGTCTGGCTGTGGCCGGTTGGGGCAGCGTTGTGCCCACGCTCCACCCGCCGCAGGCGATAGCGGCCCCAGCCGGCGCCGCTATCGCGTCCGCCGCGGTGTCGCGGGTCGGCCTGGCGGCGCTGTTGCCCGCCCCGGCGAGTCCCGCTGATCCCCCGGCGACGCCGCTGGCTCCCGCCGGCGACAACAATCTGCCGCTGTGGGTTGGGTTGGGGGCGCTGGGGTTGCTCCTGGTTCTGGAGGGGGGCGCACTGGCGCTGGACGCCCGCCAGGCCCGCTGACGCAGACGGGGGCGACAAGAAAGCAGAATGGACGGGCTGCACACCCGTCCATTTTCATTGCGTTTGCCGGCTCCCTGACGAGGATTCGAACCTCGAACCTAGCGGTTAACAGCCGCCCGCTCTACCGTTGAGCTATCAGGGAATAGCGTCTTATCGTTGCTTAGTATACTCGAAAGGCCGCCCATTTGTCAAGCACAAATCGGGCGGGTGCTGCCTGATCGGGGGCACGGAGCCGGCCATCGGGCGGCCTTTGTCCACCCGGCCCGGTCGTCACGGCGCCAGCAGGTGATCCAACTCGGCTTGCATTTCCGCGGCGTCCATCTGCCCAACCAGAATCGACCGAATCCGGCCATCCCGGTCGATAAACAGGTGCGTCGGCACACCGGTTACGCAATACTGGCTGGTGACCGTGCCGTCGTCCAGCAGAAAGGTCCAATCATAGCCGTTGTCTTCGGTGAAGTGGGTGACTACTTCCGGGTCTTGGCCCACATTTACCCCCAGCACCGCGACGCCCAGGTCTTTGTAGCGCTGGTACACGCGCTCGATCATCGGCATTTCGTTGACGCAATGATCGCAGCTTGATTGCCAGAAGTTGATCCAGACCGGCTGGGAGCCACGATAGCTGCGTAGCTGGACCTCCTGGCCGTTGAGGTCCGTCAGCGTAAAGTCGGGCGCCAGATAACCGACCCGCGGGCTGCGATCTTTGTCGCAGCGCGCACTGCCGGTAAGGCCGGCGACCTTCTGAGGGCCGCCGGCGATCTTGCCTGCCGGTTGCCAGAAGATGCCGAACCCGAGCGCCAGTAGCAGGACGAGGGTGATCGTGGCGATTCGTGGGGGAAACGGCAGATTTGCCGGATCGCTTCGCCGGACGGATATGGGCGCCGAGGAGCTAAGGGTGGGCGGGGCCGGCGCGGCGAAGGTATAGCCGCAGGACGGGCAGGACAGATTCCAACCGGGCGGTAACGGTTGCCGGCAAGCAGGGCAGGTGCGTTCGGCCATGACGATATGCTCCTTTGCAGGGGGTGGGAAGTAGTTGGGTGCCGTGCGACGCCGCTTTGCGAACAGCACGATCTTAGCAGGGGGGCGCTTGCGCGTCAAGCGGGATGCGTGGTGGGGGCGGCCCTCTGGATGCCGCGCCGGGAGCTGTAGCGCGGGCAAATGCCGCCGCGCTACGCCGATTGCTCGTCGGGCGGGAGGGTGGCGATGCGATTGCGCCCGCCGCGTTTCGCCTCGTAGAGTGCACGGTCGGATTTGTCGAGCACATCCCGGACGCTCTCGGCGTCTTCCGGGTAGGATGCCACGCCCAGGCTAATGGTGATGGTGCCCAGCGGCTGGAATTCGCCTTCCGGAAAGGCATGATCCATGACAGCGCGGCGCAACTTGTCGGCCACATGGAGGGCATCGGCTTTGCAGGCGCTCTCCAGCATAATGCAGAACTCTTCGCCCCCGTAGCGGGCCAGGATGTCGCCGCCGCGGATGACGCCGCGCATCAAGTCACACACGGTGCGTAACACCTCGTCGCCGGCCAGGTGGCCGTTGCGGTCATTGTAGTGCTTGAAGTGATCGATGTCGATCATGATCACCGAGAAGGGGTGCGGCGTGTGGGCGATGGCCTCGGCCTTGCGCGCGAGGATCTGCTGCAGGAAGCGCCGGTTATACAGGCCCGTGACCTCATCGGTGACGGCGAGCGCTTCCAGCCGCTCGTTGGCGACAGCCAGTTCGCGCGTGCGCTCGGCGACAAGCTGTTCGAGCACGTTGTTCATGTTCTGCAAGCGGGCCGCCGCTTCCGCCAATTCCTTATTCCGCAGTTGCAGCCAGGCCGTATGCTCTTGCTCACGCTGGCGCAGCCGCGCGCTGATGTTGCGCATCAGCTTCCAGACGAGGAACGGCGCCGTGTTGATGAGTTCCAGGAAGGCGTCTTTGGTGAAGCGCAGCGTCTGGACTTCGCCGCGCGCCCGTGCCGTCGCCGAGCGGGGTCGCGACTCGATGACCCCCATCTCGCCGACGAACTCGCTGTACCCGCGCGCCATCAACTGGCGATTTTCCGTCCCGCGCTGGGTGATCTCCACATCCCCGGAGACAATCAAATAGACGGCGTCGCTGGGGTCACCTTCGTAAAACAAAACCTCGCCCGGCGCGAAGAGTTGCACCTCCGCGACCTGCGCCAGCCGTTCCAACTGGTTACGGCCCAGGTTGGCCTCGGCATCGTGTTCGGCTAATTCGCGCAGCAGGGCCAAAGGGGTTGCCAGGGGAACAGGCGCGGGCGTGGGGCTGGGGGGACTGGGCGGTTCTGAAATGGAGCGGGGGCGCGTGTGCCTCATCGGGCGACTCTCCAATACCTCGCGCGGGTCGGGTTGCAGCATCAGGCGACTCCTCTACACCTCACATGACGTGGTACCCAGGCGGCGCGGGAAGGACCAAGTTCAGAACCGGGCGGCGCAGGAAGCTGAGCAAGCAGAACCGAGCGCGCAGCGGTGGCTACGTCTCATAGGTCTATTGTAATGGGTTGCCCGGCAAACGGCAAGGGGGGTTGTCCCGTGTCCCAAAGCGCCGGCGTTCCGGTTATACATCACTACCCGTCACGGCTCCGGCGCCGCGCTGTTGTACTCTTGGACAGGATCGCTCCGAGTGTCAGGAGAGAATCGACTTCGGCAGCCGCCTTGGCCCGCCGAGAATCGGGTGTGTTGAGCGCCGTGTAGATGCTGTGCGTCATCGTTGCACGGGTATCCTGCCACGTTCTATATTGTGTATGGCCCCGCCGGGGTTACGTCTGCCCATCCCCCCGGTCTCCTGGGCACTGCTTCAGCAGCAAATCACGGGAGTATTAGCGTATGAAAGCGTTAGGTCGCGCGCTGGTCTATATGCGCGCGTATTGGCCCCAGGCGCTGGCCGCCTTTCTCAGCCTGGTGCTGGTCAGCGGCAGCACCTTGATCACCCCGCAACTGATCCGCCAACTCATCGACAACGGCATCCGGCTGGGCGACGAGTCCCTGGTGCTGGTGCTGGCCGGGGCCATTGTGGCCGTGGCGCTGGTGCGCGCCGTCTTCACCTTCTTGCAGGGCTATCTATCCGAGAAGGTCTCGCAGCATGTCGCCTATGATTTGCGCAACCAGTTGTTCGCCCGGTTGCAGCAGCTCAGCTTCAGCTATTATGACCAGGCCCAGACCGGGCAGTTGATGACCCGCGCGACCAACGATGTGGAGCTGGTGCGCCAGTTCGTCAGCCAGGGGTTTTTGCAGTTCATCAGCGCGCTGGTGATGCTGTTCGGCACGGCGATTATCTTGCTGCTGACCAACTGGGGCCTGGCGCTGATCGCGTTGCTGGTGGTGCCGACCATGCTTGTCGTCATGGGGCTGTTTATCCGCAACGTGATCCCGCGCTTCAAGCGCGTGCAGCAGCGCCTCGGCGCGCTGAACACGATCTTGCAGGAAAACCTGGCCGGGGTACGCGTGGTCAAAGCCTTCAACCGCGGCGACTACGAGCGCACCCGCTTTGACGCGGCCAACGACGCGCTGCTGGGCGAGAACCTGGGCGTGGTGCGCGCCTTCGCCAACAACTTCCCGCTGACCTTCTTCATCGCCAGCCTGGGCACGCTCGGCATCATCTGGGTTGGCGGGTTGCAGGTCATCGGCGGGTCGCTGAGCCTGGGCAGCCTGGTCGCCTTCAACACCTACCTGACCTTCCTGGTTATGCCGGTGATGATGCTGGGCATGATCAGCGCGATGCTGTCGCGCGCCGGGGCCTCGGCCACGCGCGTGTTCGAGGTGCTCGACGCGCAGATCGAGGTGGCCGACAAGCCGGGCGCGGCGCCGCTGCCGCCCATCACGGGCCACGTGCGCTTCGACAACGTCAGCTTCCGCTATGTCGGCGCCGACCGCGACGTGTTGCACGAGGTCAGCTTCACCGCACAGCCGGGCCAGACCATCGCCATCGTCGGCGCCACCGGCTCCGGCAAGACGACGATCATCAACCTGATCCCGCGCTTCTACGACGTGACCGGCGGCGCGGTGCGCATCGACGACCACGATGTGCGCGATGTGACGCTCGACAGCCTGCGCCGCCAGATCGGGATCGTGCTGCAAGAATCGACACTCTTCAGCGGCACCATCCGCGACAATATCGCCTATGGCCGGCCCGACGCGCCGATGGAGCAGGTGATCGCGGCGGCCCAGGCGGCGGCGGCCCACGATTTCATCGTCTCCTTCCCGCAGGGCTACGATACCGTCGTAGGCGAGCGCGGGGTGGGCCTGAGCGGCGGTCAGAAACAGCGCATCGCCATCGCCCGCGCGCTCCTGCTCGATCCGCGCATCCTCATCCTCGACGACAGCACGGCCAGCGTCGACGCCGAGACCGAGTACCGCATCCAGCAGGCGCTCGACGCGCTGATGGTCGGGCGCACCAGCTTTGTCATCGCCGCCCGCATCAGCACCGTCCGCCGCGCCGACCTGATCCTGGTCCTACAGGATGGCCGCCTGATCGGGGCGGGCACCCACGCCGAATTGTTGCTGGATAACGAGGTCTACGCCGATATTGCCGGATCGCAATTGCGCGAAGACAGCCCAGACCAGGCCGCCCCGGCTCCGGTGGCGCAGGGGGTGGCGCGATGATGCGGCATGGGCTGGGCAAAGGCCCCACCGGCAAGCCCAAGAACGGCGTCGCCGTTGCCCGGCGCCTGCTGGCCTACTTGCAGCCGCACCGCGCGCAACTCGGCCTGGTGCTGGCCCTGATCCTCGTGGGCACGCTGGCGACGACCGCCGGGCCGTACTTGATCGGCCAAGCCATCGACACGGCCATCGCCGGACGCGATCCCAACATGCTGGCCTGGATCATGGTCTTGCTGCTGCTGTCCTACCTGACCAACTTCGCGGCCATGCGTAGCCAGTTCCTGATCATGGGTGGGGTCGGGCAGCGCACGCTGGCGCGCATTCGCACGGCGCTGTTCGCCCACGTGCAGCGGCTGCCGCTGGCCTACTTCGACAAACACGATGCCGGCGATCTGATGTCGCGCCTGGTGAACGACGTGGATACGCTCAACCAGTTGCTCACCAACGGCCTGGTGCAACTCCTGGGCAGCCTGCTCGCTATCGTGGGCGTGCTGGCCGCCATGATCCTGCTCAACTGGGAACTGGCGCTGGCGAGCTTTACCGTTGTGCCGGTCATGCTCGTGGTGACATTCTTCATCTCCCGCCAGGCGCGCATCGCCTACCGGCGCACGCGGACGGCCATCGGCGATGTTTCGACCCAGTTAGAGGAGAACATCCAGGGGGTGCGCGTGGCCCAGGCGTTCAACCGGGGCGCCACCAACCAGGAGCGCTTCGTGCGCGCCAACGCCGCGAACCGCGACGCGAACGTCTCGGCCACGGCGATTACCTCGACGTTTACCCCGGCCATGGACGTGCTGGGCACGCTGGCGACAGCTATCGTGGCGGCCTACGGCGGCTACATGGTGATCAACCATCGCCTGGAGATCGGCGTGATCGTGGCCTTCCTGGCCTATGTCCAGCAAGTGCTGCGGCCCGTGCAGCAGATCGCCCAGCTTTATACGCAACTCCAGGCCGCCCTGGCCGGCGGCGAACGCATCTTCGCCCTGCTCGATGAGCCGGCGGGCGAGGGCGACGCGCCGGACGCGATTACCCTGCCCGATGCGCCTGCTTCCGTGACCTATGAGCATGTGGACTTCGCCTACGAGCCGGGCCAACCGGTGTTGCACGACATCAACCTGGCGACCCCACCGGCCCGCACAATCGCCCTGGTGGGCGCGACCGGGGCCGGCAAAACGACGATGGCCTCGCTGATCCCGCGCTTCTACGATGTGACCGGCGGCCGGTTGCTGGTGAGCGGCCACGACGTACGTAGCGTGACCCGCGACAGCCTGCGCCGGCAGATCGGCTTTGTGCTGCAAGACCCCTTCCTGTTCAGCGGCACGATCCTCGACAACATCCGCTATGGGCGCCTCGATGCCACGCGCGAGGAGATCGCGGATGCCGCCCGCCTGGCGAACGCGCACGACTTCATCGTCCGGCTGCCGCAGGGCTACGAGACGCCGGTGGGCGAGCGCGGCGCCCTGCTCAGCCTGGGCCAGCGCCAACTGATCTCGTTCGCTCGCGCCCTGCTGGCGAACCCGCGCATCCTGATCCTGGACGAAGCCACGTCGAGCGTGGATACGCGCACCGAGTTGCTGATCCAGGATGCCCTAAGCCGTCTATTGACCGGGCGCACCAGCATCGTCATCGCCCACCGCCTGAGCACCATCGTCAACGCCGACGAGGTGGTGGTGCTGGAGCAGGGGCGTATCGTGGAGCGGGGCACACACCGCGAGTTGCTGGCGCGCGGCGGCGCCTATGCCACGCTGTACAGCCGCCAGTTCCGTGACATCGCCGCGCCGGTGGGCGAACTGGTGCCGGTGGGCGCCACCGCGCCGCTGCCCAGTGCGAGTAACGGCGCGAGCCACCGTAACGGCAACGGCTGAGCCGGGGCGGGCGGCGCACGGATGGCGGTGATGTCGCCGGCGGTCTGCCCCGCGACGGCGAACGCCGCCGAGCGCGCCGTTTTTGCCGCGGTCGCGCGCTGGCTGGGCGCGGACTGGTCGGCCTGGTTCCAGGTGGCCGTGCCGGGGCGCGACCCTGCGCCCTACCCTGACACCCCCCGGCGCGCGCCTACCCCGCTGCGCGCCGATTTCATTCTGCTCGGTCCCACGGGGCTATATGTGATCGAGATCAAGGGTTGGCGCGCGGCCTCGGTCGTGGACGCCGACGACAGCACTATCACGTTCCGCAACGGCGCCCGCGCGCAGCACCCTCTGGTCCAGGCGTATCGCTATGCCGCCGGATTAGCCGCCTTGCTGCGGGCGCAGCCGGGCGTCCTGGCGGGCGCCGCCATCCCCGTGCGCTATGCCGCCGCGCTGCCCTACGTCCGCGCCGCCGACCTGACCGGGCGGCCCTGGGCGTCCGCCTTGACCGGCCCGCGCCTGCTACTCGCCGCCGATTTTGGCCCGCCGCTGCCGGCGCGTCTCGACGCTCTCCCGCCGCCGGGCGATGCGCTCTCCCCCGTGCAGCAAGCGGCTATCGCCCGCCTGCTCACGCGCCCGGCGGCCGCTCCGCCGCCGCAGGCGCCGCGCCTGTTCGACTGACCTGGGCACGTGGGCCATGTGGTAGTAGGATCAGTAGTCCATTGTACAAGGATTGTCAC
Organism: Chloroflexia bacterium; assembly: GCA_025927935.1. The sequence goes on from JAICKM010000074.1 coordinate 10,221, forward strand.
TCTGAGCGCAGCGAAGAGTCTCGTCGTGGGGGCGACAAGACCGATATTCTGAGCGCAGCGTAGAATGACAGTTCCCGGTTAACAGATTGCTTACCCCTGCGCCGAACCCGCTTCCACCCAGGCGTCGCTGACGTGCGCGGCGCCGGACCGCTTGATGCGATAGGCGACCTCGCGCGCCTGCCGTCCGATGAGAAAGAGGCTGCCGAGCAGATCGTGGTAGTAGAGGCCCACGAAGTAGAGGTTGGGCACCTGCGGCGCGGCCTGGATGTCCAGTTGCGGTTTCTTTGCCTCCGGGATGGCGATGTAGGGGGCCAGGTATTCCAGGGCGGCGCGGAAGCCGGTTGCCAGCACCACGGCGTCGAAGGCTTCCTGCTTGCCATCCGCGAACTCCACGCCGTCGGGCGTGAAGCGCTTGACCCCGCGCGCCACGCGCACCCGACCCGCCCGGATCAGGTCGAGGATCTCCAGGCCGATGACCGGGAACTCGTCCGCCGGGCCGACCGGCAGACCCAGCCGGCGCATGAGGCGCATGCGGTTCCAGCTGAGCGCGGTGCGCACCACGCGGATCGCCCGCGGCGGCAAATAGCTGAGCGGCACCGCCCAATCGCTCATCGGCACGCCAAAGAGCCGGCGCGGCACCATGGCGATGCCGCTACGCACCGATAGCGTCACCTGGGCCGCCTGCGTGGTCAGGTCGCGGGCGATCTCGGCGCCCGAATTGCCCATGCCGACCACCAGCACGCGCTGCCCGGCGAACGGCGCGGCATTGTGGTATTCGGATGAATGTACTAGCTTGCCGCGGTAGGTGTCGATGCCGGGAATCGGGGGCGTGTGGGGATGGGCCGCGATGCCGCTGGCCGCGACGAGGACGGGCGCCTCCCAAACCGCATCCGCCGTGTAGACGTGCCAGCCGGAGTCCGTGTGCTCGGCCCGCTCGACGCGCTGGCCCGTGCTGATAGTCAGGTTGAAACGCCGGGCGTAGGCGCGCAGATATTGGAGGAAGGCGGCGCGGGGCACGAACACCGGGTAGCCCCGCGGCAGGGGATAGCCGGGCAGGCCGGAGATGCGCCGCCCGGTATGGAGATGCAACTGGTCGTAGTGGCGGCTCCAGCTATAGCCCACCTCCGGCCCGGCCTCCAGGATGCGCGAGGCGATGCCTACCTGTTGCAGCATGGCCGCGGTCGCCAGCCCCGCCGGTCCGGCCCCGACGATCAACACCGGCTCTTTACGCACGACCGGACGTGTGTCCTCATCCATCACAATCTCCTTCAGGTAACGGGGCGGCGGCACGTCCGATCCAGGCGGCCAGCAGCGCGGGCCGTGCCGCCGGGTCGCCTAGTACGCGGCGGCGCGCGGGGAGCAGGCGCGGCCAGGTCAGCAGCCCGGCGATCATACCGCGCAGGCGGGCGCGGGCCGCGGGTTCGCGCACATGGCGCAGGGCTTCGGCGGCGAAGCGCACCTGAGCCGCGAGGATCGCGCCCGCGTTGCGGCGCAATACCGGGCCGGGCAGATCCTTCGCCAGCAGATAGAGAAAATTACGGCCGCAGTAGTACGAGGCCAGCGCGCCGCCGCCCGTGGCACTCAGCATATGGCGTACCCGCGCGGTGGGCACGTAGACGCCCCGATAGCCCGCCAGCCGGGCGCGCAGGTTGAGGTCCACATCCTCGCAATACATGGTCAGCGCCGGGTCGAAGACCGGGGGTAGAAGCGCGTCCGGCGTGGGGGCGCCGCTGAGGGCGGCCAGCATCGCGCGCCGGTAGAGCGCCGCCGCCGCGCACGCGCCGAAGACCTCTTCCTCCCGATCATACTGCCCTGTGTCGGTCTGCCAGACGCCGCGGCTGTTCGGCACGCCGTCGCGCCCATAGTAGTCGCCCGCCGAGTGGAAGCGCCCCGGATCATCGTAGAGCACCAGTCGGGAGGCAGCGAACCCCGCCCAGGGATGGCGCTCCAGCGCGGCGACCAGTTCGGCCAGCCAGGTCGGGTCGGGCACAGCGTCGTTGTTCAGCAGGGCCAGCAGTGGCCCCCGCGCGGCGCGCAGCCCCGTGTTGGCCGCGCCCACAAACCGGCGGTTGCGCCGCAGCCGCAAAAATCGCACTTCCGGGTAGCGGGCGACCACCGCGGGGGTCGCGTCGGTGCTGTGGTCGTCCACGACCAGAACCTCGAAGTCGCGGAAGGTCTGCGCGCGCAAGGCGTCCAGGCAGGCGGGCAGCAGCGCCGCCCCGTTGTACGACGGGATGCAGACGGAGACGCGCGGCACGCTCAGGATGTCGCCTCCCACGGCGGCGGCCAGGGCCAGGGCAGGCTCCAGGTGGCGCTGTCATGGCCTAGCTCCAGCAGGCCGCGCAACGTCGCGCCCGCCGGGGCGGCTGCCAGCGTGACGGGAAGATCGAGCGCGCGGCTCATGGACTCGGTCAGGCCCGGCACCTGAGCGGCGCCGCCGGTCAGAGTCAGGCCGTCGCGGCGCAGGGCTTCGCGCGTGGCCGCGTCCAGGTCTTCCCAGAACCAGGCCAGGCGCTCGACCAAAACGCGCGTCGCCTCGTTGAGGCCCGCGCTCACGTCTTCGGTGCGGAATTCCGGCAGGCCGGAGCGGCTGTGCGGGTTGGGCGGCACCTCGCCGAAAGCCCCGCCCGCGCTCACCGCCACGCGGGTGCCCTCCACCACTTGCGCCGCCTGGTCGAGCGTGCCGAACTCGCGGCGCGACTCCTCGGCCATGGCCGGGGTGATGCTGATGCCGCGGCGGCGCACGGCCCGCACAATGGCCTGGTTGAACCAGTCGCCGCCCAGCGGCCAACTGCGAGCGATCAGGATGCGCCCACCGGCCAGCACGGCGATCTCCGCCCGCCCGGCGCCGATGTCGCAGACCGCGCGGGGCCGCGCGCCGCGGATCGGCAGCTCCGCCCCCACGGCGGCGGCCAGCGTCGCGGGCACCGCCACCGCCGTCCCGATCCCGGCATATTGCAGCACGTCCTGGGTAATCTGCCGGGCGGCATCGGTGGCCGGGGCGGGCAGGGTATAAAGCGCGCGCGGGCGCCGGGCCAGACGGCGCAGGGCGCGTTCGCCGCCCAACGCCTCGTGCAGCGCGGCCCGCACCAGAGCCACCGCCGGATCGAAGGCGGCCACCAGGCCGTCGCGCCAGGGCGGCACCATTTCCACGCCCGTGGGCAGGGTACCGCGGGCGATGCCGGCGGCCTGCGTGCCCACGGCGACCACGCTGTGCCGCTGCGGGTCGACCAGCGTCACGGCGGGCAGGATGACCTGCTCCTCGCCGTCCGCCGCCGGTCCCTGATACTTGCCGGGCACGATCCGTGCGAGGCGCAGCGTGCTGGTGCCCAGATCGAGAACAAGATCGCGTCCGCTTCCACTCGTCGCCATAGTTTAGACCTGCAAACTGGGGGTAGTGGCGATATAATCGGCCAGGGCTGCTTCCCACGACCGCAAACGGATGCCGTCCGCCGCCGCGACCGTGTTCGCCAGGGTGGAGTACGGCGGCACCGGGGCCGGGCGCTGGAAGGTGGTCAGCGGCACCGGGATGAGCGGGATGCCGCCCCGCCCGCTCAGTTCCATGATTCGCTGCGTATAGGCATAGCGCGAGCACTCGCCCTCGTTGACCAGGTGATACCAGCCGTAGGCCGGCTGCGGGCGGCTCACCAGTTCCAGGATCGCGGCGGCCATGTCCTCGGCATAGGTGGGCGTGGCGATCTCGTCGTCGACCACGCTCAGCGCGCCCCGCGCGTCAGCGGCCTGGGTGATCTTGTGGATGAAGTGGTTGCCCGTGCGCCCGTAGAGCCAGGAGACGCGGGCGATATAGAACTTTTGCAGCAGGTGTTCGACGTATCGCTCCCCGGCAGCCTTCGACTTGCCGTACACGCCGAGCGGGCTGCGCGGGTGCCATTCGTCGTAGGGCGCTGTCGCGGTGCCGTCAAAGACGACGTTGGTGCTGACATAGAGCAGCGCCGCGCCCGTCTGCGCGCAGGCCAGGGCCACGTTGCGCGTGCCCAGGCCGTTGATCATGTAGGCGAGGTCGGGGTTGCGCTCGCAGCCGTCCACATCGGTGTACGCGGCGGGGTGCAGCACCACATCGGCGCCGAACTCGCCGATGGCACGGTCAAGGGCGGCCCGGTCGGTCAGGTCGTGGTCGGGCCGATTCAGCGGCAGCACGACATGCCCGGCGGCGCGCGCCTGGCGGTCGAGGGTGGCGCCCAGGGTGCCGCGCGTGCCCGTAATCGCAATACGCATAGATCTCCTTACCCGGCAAACAACGTCAATAGGCGCCTTTTCCGGCAAGCAGACGATGTCCTGACCGGCCTGGCGTGCCGGGGAAGCAAGTACCGCGCCCGCCCCGACTCCGGAGCGACGCGCACGCGGGTGAACATGCCGCCATGCGGCGCTGAGTGTGGTACAATGGCGCGGCGCATGGCCCAACCCGCCTGCGCCGGATCGCCGTTGCCGTCCGTGCGGCCGAGGGGAGCGGTCCTACTGGACGCCAGTCTACCATATCGGTCGGGTGCCGGTCAACCGCGCCGGCCGGGAGGCTCAAGCCTCCGGCTGTCTTTACGAAGGTCGCCTGCGCGGCCTGGATCACCTAGGCCGCACAGGCGGCCTTCGCTAGCCCGCCAACGGGCCTGCCTGGCGCAGCCGCGCGCCGGGTCGGCAGGAGGGCAAGAACGGCGTAAATCCCCGTGGATCGGCGCCGCGGAACCCGTATCCTCCCTGGAACGTTGAGTTATATAGAGGTGGTACTATATCCACCGTTCTTTGCATACACAGGAAAGGGTCACCTTTGCCATGATTCGCGGCTCACATGCGCCCCGCCGCAGGGCCCTGGCGCTCTCCTATATGTTATTTGCGGCGCTGCTGCCCGCCCTCTGGGGCTGTGGCGGTGATGTCGTGCCGAGTGCCACGGCCACCGCCGTGGCGGTCGCACCCACCGCGACCGCCGAACCGGCCACGGCGGCGCCCGCGACTGATGTGCCCGCCCCGCCGACCACGGCGACCACGGCGCCCGCCGCGCCCACCGATACGGCCGTTCCGCCCACAGCCACCAGTTTCCCGGCGCTGCCCACGGTAACGGCTGTCCCGCCCGCGGACACGCCGGGGCCGCCGAGCGAGACGCCGGTCCCCGTGCCGCCCAGCGAGACGCCGGTGCCCGTGCCGCCCAGCGAGACGCCGGTGCCCGTGCCGCCGAGCAACACTCCGGCAGCCGCCGCCACGCCGACTTCCGCGCCAGCTACAAAAGGC
>JAICKM010000257.1 GCA_025927935.1 Chloroflexia bacterium
ACTTGTTACGGCGCAATGGGCGGATATGCCCCTGGAGGAGCTAACGGAGAAAGTCAGCCGGTGGGGGTATGACGGCCTGGAACTCGCCTGCTGGAACCAACACTTCAATACGCAACGGGCGTTGCACGATCCCGAGTACCTTCCCTGGCTGCGCGGTCTCCTCGACAAGCATAACCTGAAGTACTTCGCCCTGAGTACCCATCTGGTCAGCCAGGCGGTATGCGACCCTGTCGACTCGCGCCACAAGGGCGTCCTTCCGGACCACGTGTGGGGTGACGGCGATCCCGAGGGCGTGCGCCGGAGGGCGGCACAAGAAGTGATGGATACCGCACGCGCTGCCGTCAAGTTTGGCGTGACGCAGGTGAACGGTTTTACCGGATCGAGCGTCTGGCATATGCTCTACTCTTTCCCGCCCAACGACTTCGATGAAATCGAGAAAGGTTACCAGGACTTCGCCGACCGCTGGAACCCGATCATTGACGTGTTCGATCAAGAAGGCGTGAAGTTCGGGCTGGAGGTGCATCCCACCGAGATCGCCTACGATTATGTGACGACCCGCAAAGCGCTCGATGCGATTGGCAACCGGCCCGGCTTCGGCATTAACTTCGATCCGAGCCACTTCATCGAGCAAATGCTCGACCCGATAGGCTTCATCGAGGAATTTGCCGACCGCATCTATAATGTCCACGTGAAGGACTCCAAGAGGTACCTGAACGGGCGCAACAGCATCCTGGGATCGCATCTCAACTTCGGTGATTCGCGCCGGGGCTGGGATTTTGTGTCCCCCGGTCACGGCGATGTCGATTTCGAGGCGATGTTCCGCGCCCTGAACCGTATCGGCTATCAAGGGCAGCTTGCTATCGAGTGGGAAGACTCGGGCATGGACCGCGAGTGGGGCGCGCCCGACGCGCTGGCCTTCGTGCGGCGGACCGATTTCGCCCCCTCGGCGGTAGCCTTCGACGAGGCTTTCAAACGCAAGTAGCGCTGTACGCTTCCGCGCCGGATACTTGCGCGGGACAGAGAGGAGATTCGTATGGCGGATGAAGTCGGCTTTGTCACGATGGCGCGCGCCAAGGCGACGCACCCGGCGCCCGAAGTCGGGGTCGGTATGTTCGGCTATGCCTTCATGGGCAAGGCGCACACGAACGCCTACAAGAAGCTGCCCTATATGATCTATCCCCCGCCCGCCGTGCCCAAACTGGTCGCGGTGGCCGGGCGCAACGAAGAAGGGGTGCGCGAAGCGGCCTTGCGCTATGGCTACGAGGGCTATTACACCGATTGGCGCAAGATGCTGGCCGACCCGCGCGTGCAACTGGTCGACAACGGCGGTCCCAACGACATGCACGCCGAGGTCAGCATCGCCGCCGCGGAGGCGGGCAAGCATATCCTCTGCGAGAAGCCGCTGGGCCGCACCCGCGCGGAGGCCAAGAGCATGCTCGACGCCGTGCAGAAGGCGGGCGTCAAGCACATGGCGGCCTTCAACTACCGCTTCGTGCCCGCCATCCGCCAGGCGTATGAACTGATCCAGAGCGGGGCGCTGGGCGAGATCTACCACTTCCGCGCCGTCTATCTGCAAGAGTGGATCATGGACCCGGCTTTCCCCATGGTCTGGCGTCTACAGAAAAAGGTAGCCGGCAGCGGCGCCCTGGGCGACCTGGGCGCGCACATCATCGACCTGGGCCGCTTCCTGGTCGGCGAGCCGAAGTCGGTCATGGCGATGACGCGCACCTTCATCAAGGATCGCCCGCTGCCCGACGGCAGCGGGACCGGCACGGTCGACGTGGACGACGCCTTTGCGGCGCTGGTGGAATTCGAGAACGGCGCGCTGGGCATCCTGGAGGCGTCGCGCTTCGCAGCGGGCCGCAAAAACCACGAAGTGCTGGAGATCAACGGCTCCAAGGGATCGATCAGCTTCAACCTGGAGCGCTTTAACGAGTTGGATGTCTACTGGAAGGATGGCCGGCGCGAAACGCAGGGCTTCACCAATGTGCTCGTGACCGAATCGTACCACCCCTTCTGGGAACACTGGTGGCCGCAGGGCCACATCATCGGCTGGGAGCACACCTTCGTCCACGAGATCGCTCACCTGCTTGACGCCATCGTCAACGACAAAGATGTGGGGCCGCTGGGGGCGACGTTCGAGGACGGCTACCGCAACGCCGTCATTTGCGACGCGATCCTGGAATCGGCGGAGTCGGGGCGGCGCGTCAGCATCGAATATTAGGCCGCCGCGAGTGTGGGAGTGGCGGGCGCGCACCCGCCGCTCCCGCTGCCCGGAGGAGGAACCATGTCACCCAGACTGCTCGGCATGCTGACGCGGGCCTGCATCGCGGGGATCGGCATTGGGATCATCTGCATGATCCAGCCGTTTGCCTTCGCGTTGTTCAAGTGGGGCTTTTTGTTGCTCCTGGCCGCGACGCTGCTCTATATCGTCGTCTCGCATTTGCCGGAGCGCTCCACCGCCGCGGCGAACACCGACGTAACGGAGGCGGTGCCGATCTCGCTGAGCGCGCCCGGTAACTCGAATTCGTAACCACGCGCGGCGCGAGCATATCTTGTACGGGACGGCAGCCGAGGGCATTCTGCTTGCTGAGAAAGAAGCGCTGCACCGGAATCCAGAGAACCGGCAAAGCGTCCCTGATCCGTGCCCGTGCCGCCCAGCCCGCGAAGGCGGCGCCGCTACCGCCACTCAAGCAATAGGCGAGGAGAACCCGATCCATGGCTGAACGCCTCCTGCTGGGGATCGATATCGCCACGTCCGGCACCAAAGCGATCCTGCTAACCCCCGGCGGCGCCGTGGTCGCCACGGCCACAGCCGAGTACCCGATGTATACGCCGCGCCCGCTCTGGGCCGAACAGAACCCCGCCGACTGGTGGGCGGCCACGGTGCAGGCGATCCGGGGCGTGCTCGCCACGCCCGGCGTGGACGCTCGGCAGGTGGCGGGCATCGGGCTGACCGGGCAGATGCACGGCCTGGTGCTGCTCGACGCGCACGGCGAAGTCTTGCGCCCCTGCATCATGTGGAACGACCAGCGCACCGGGCCGCAGTGCGCGGCGATCACGGCAAAGCTGGGCCTGCCGCGCTTGCTCGACCTGATCGCTAACCCGGTGCTGCCCGGCTTCACCGCGCCCAAGATCGTCTGGGTGCGCGAGCACGAGCCGGATGTCTACCGCCAGGCGGCCCAGGTGCTGCTGCCCAAAGACTATGTGCGCTACCGGCTGACCGGCGACTACGCCACCGAGGTGTCCGATGCGTCGGGCACGGCGCTGCTCGATGTGGCGCACCGGCGCTGGTCGGACGAGATGCTGGCCGCGCTCGATATCCCGGCGGCCTGGATGCCCCCTTGCTACGAGTCGCCGGTGCCAAGCACGCGCATCTCCGCTGCCGCCGCCGAGGCAACGGGGCTGCCCGCGGGCACGCCGGTGGTGGGCGGCGGCGGCGACCAGGCGGCGCAGGCCGTCGGCAGCGGCATCATCGAGCAGGGCATCATCTCGATCACGCTGGGCACGTCGGGCGTGGTGTTTGCCGCGACTGAGCGCTTCCTGCTGGAGCCGCAGGGCCGCCTGCACGCCTTCTGCCACGCCGTACCCAACCAATGGCACCTGATGGGTGTCATGCTCTCCGCTGCCGGGTCGCTGCGCTGGTATCGCGACGTGCTGGGCCAGGCCGAACTGGCCGAGGCCGCCAAGGATCACACCGATGCCTACGATCTGCTGACCACACAGGCGGCCGGCGCGCCCGCCGGGTCCGAAGGACTGCTGTTCCTGCCCTACCTGACCGGCGAGCGCACCCCCTACCCCGACCCCGACGCGCGCGGTGTCTACTTCGGGCTGACGCTGCGCCACGAGAAAGCACACATGGTACGCGCCGTGCTGGAAGGGGTAGCCTACGGCTTGCGCGACTCGCTGGAGTTGATGCGCGCCATGGGCCTGGAGATCACCCAGGTGCGCGCGTCGGGCGGCGGCGCGCGCAGCCCGTTGTGGCGGCAGATCCTGGCCGACGTGTGCGAGTCGGAGATCGTGCTGACCAACGTGACCGAGGGCGCGGCCTTTGGCGCGGCCCTGCTGGCCGGGGTCGGCGCCGGACTCTACGCAAGCGTGGACGAAGGCTGTGCGGCGACCATTCGCATCACCGACAAGGTCGAACCCGGCCCGGCCGCCGCGGTCTACGCCGACTACTATCCGATCTACCAGGCGCTGTACCCCGCGCTCGCGCCGCAGTTCCAGCGGGTCAGCGCCGCCACCGCGAAGCATCTGTAAGCGGCGGCGCGGGTGGCCGTTAGCGGAGGGTTTATGACGAATCTGGCGGGCAAAGTGGCGCTGGTGACGGGCGCCAGCAAGGGCATCGGGCACGATCTGGCGATCGGCCTGGCCCATGCCGGCGCGGCGGTCGTCGCCAACTACTACACCGACGAGGCGGGCGCCCAGGACGCCGTGGCGAAGATCCGGGCCGGCGGCGGGCAAGCTATCGCGGTGGGCGCCGACGTGGGTACCGTGGCCGGTTGCCGCGACCTGGTCGCGCGCACGGTGCAGGAGTTCGGGCGGATCGACATCGCCTGCTGCCACGCGGGCATCACCAGTTGGGGCAAGTTCCTTGACTACACGGAAGAAGCCTTCGACTCGGTGGTGAACACCAACCTCAAGGGTACCTATTTCACCGCGCAGGCCGCCGCCCGCGAGATGGTGAAGCAGGGCGGCGGCGGGCGGATCATCATCACCTCGTCGGTGACGGGCACGCAAGCAGTCGAATATCTCTCGGCCTACGGCATGAGCAAGGCGGGCGTGGCGATGCTGGCCCGCAACCTGGTGCTGGAACTGTCGCCCTACAATATCACGATCAACGCCGTGGCGCCCGGCGCCATCATGAACGAGCGCAACCTGGCCGACGACCCCGATTACGAGACGAAGTGGGCCGGAGTGGTTCCCGTGCGCCGCCCCGGGTGGCCGCGCGACGTGGTGGCCGCCGTGCTGTTCCTTGCCTCCGACGAGGCCGGCTTCGTCAACGGCACGATGATCATGGTGGACGGCGGCTGGACCTGCTACAGCCCCACGCCCGGCTTCGAGTTCGTGGAGCGCGAAGGCCGGGTCGGCACCTGAACGGAAATGGGATAAGTACACCCGTACCTTTGGCTGTAGGGGCCGGTTGGCAACCGGCCTGTGCAAGCACCTTTCGCTGTAGGGGCCGGTTGCCAACCGGCCCGCGCGGGCATGGGGATCAATAGGGCGATACACCGGTCGCCACCTGGCGACGGAAGGATATAAGTTCGCATGAGCAACCGATTTCTCGTTACCGGGGCCATGGGCTGCCTGGGCGCCTGGACCCTGCGCAACCTGCTCCAGCAGCAGGCCGTCGCTGTCGCCTTTGACCTGAACACTGATCCCTATCGCCTGCGCCTACTGCTGAGTGACGCCGAGATCGCCGCCATCCCCATCGTGCAGGGCGACATCACCGACTTCTCCGCCGTGGAGCGCGTGGTGCTGGAGCACGGCATCACCCACATCATCCACCTGGCGGCATTGCAGGTGCCGTTTTGCCGGGCTAACCCGGTCCTCGGCGCGCAGGTCAACGTTACCGGTACGGTCAACGTGTTCGAGACCGCCGCGCGGCACCAGGAGGTCAAGCGCATCGTCTATACCAGTTCGGTGGCGGTTTATGGCCCGCGCGACCTGTACGGCCCCGATCCGGTGCCCGAAGAGGCCCCGCTGGTGCCCGCCACCCATTACGGCGTCTACAAGCAGGCCAACGAGGGCACCGCGCGCATCTACGCGCAGGATAACGGCGTGACCAGCATCGGCATCCGCCCCTACGTGATTTACGGCCTGGGCCGGGATCGCGGCGTGACCTCGTCGCCGACGAAGGCCATGCTGGCCGCCGCGCTGGGCCGCGACTACACCATCACCTACGGCGGGCGCGGCCACTTCCAGTGGGGCGACGACGCGGCGCGCGCCCTGATCGCCCTGGCGACCGTCCCGGTGGAAGGCACGCGGATCTGTAACCTGGGCGGCAGCCGCGTCACGGTCCCGGAGGTCATCGCCGCCATCGAGCAGGCCGCGCCGGAGATGGCGGGCCGCATCACCTTCACCGACACCGCGCTGCCCTTCCCGGATGAACTAGACGACTCCGGCCTGCGCGCGCTGCTGCCCGATCCCCCAGAGACGGACCTGGCGGCGGGCGTGCGCGCGACTGTGGAGGCGTTCCGCGATCTAATCGCCCAGGGACGCATCGACGTGGAGAACGCGCTGGCCTAGTCCTTGCAGAGCGGACCTTATCCTGATTATGGAAGAAGGAACCCCCATGCCCCAACTATTCGACGGAAAGTACTCGTCGGAAGACTTGCGACAGATGACAGGCAGCATGGCCCAGATCGCGGGCATCCGTCTGAGCGAGCTGGACGACGGCAAGCCGCGCGGGCTGCGCGTGGCCGACATCTACACCGGCAGCGGCTTCCGCTTCCAGGTCTTGCTGGATCGCGCCATGGATATCGGCGCGACTGAGTTTAGCGGCAAGCCGCTGGCCTGGACCCACCCGGCCCTCGGCACGCCGGAGCAGTTCGACCCGCACGGCTACGGCTGGGGCCGCACCTTCGGCGGCGGGCTGGTCACTACCTGCGGGCTGACCCACTTCGGCCAGCCGGAGCAAGACGGCGCCCAGGCGCTGGGCCTGCACGACCGCATCTCGCACACGCACGCCAGCCACGTCTGCGTCACCGAAGCCTGGCGCGGCGACGACTATGTGCTGGAAATCGAGGGCCAGTCCCGCCAGGCCGTACTGAACGGCGAGAACTTGCTGCTGATTCGCAAAATCTCGACCCGGCTCGGCGCGACAACCCTGACCATCGAAGACACCGTGCGCAACGACGGCTACCGGTCCACTCCGCACATGATTCTCTACCATTGCAACTTCGGTTTCCCGGTAGTCAGCCCGAACTCGGTCCTGCTGGTGGACGATGAGTTTGCCAACCCGCGGGACGCGGCGGCACGCGCCGGCTTCGATACGCACCGGCAATTCGAGCCACCCACCCCGGAGTACGCCGAACAGGTCTTCTTCCATAAGCCGCGCGTGGGCGCCGATGGGTTCGTGCAGGCGGCCATCGCCAATCGCGCGCTGGGATTCGGCGCCTTTGTGCGCTACCGCGCCGCCGAACTGCCCTACCTGGCGCAATGGAAGATGCTGGCGATGCACGACTACGTCTGCGCGCTGGAACCGGCCAACCAGTGGGAAACGCCGCGCCACAAGCTGCGCGAGGAAGGCCGCCTGCGCTTCCTGGCCGCGGGCGAAGAGGTACACTATCGCGTTGAAATCGGCGTGCTGCCGGACACCGAAGCCGTCGCCGCCTTCGAGGCCGCCGTGGGCCAGGCCCCGAAGACCCCCGGCTGATCGCCTATCGCCATACGCGCAAACGCCGCCCCGGCTAGACAGGCCGTTGGGCGGCGTTTTTGTTTGTTGCCGGAAGCGTGGAGGCAGCGCCGGTTCGCAACCGGCCCTTGCAGCACCAAAGCGGATGTCCCGCACCTGCGAACGAGTTTTCGTGACTTTGCAACCGGCGGGAACCTTCCTGGGGATCGCGTCGTCTGGATGAGTGAGGGTCCAAAGTCTCAATGAAACATACGAGTCGGTTGAAACCAAGGAGAACCAGTGATGAAGTCCAATAACAAACTATGGGTTGTCATGAGTGGCGTTGCCGCGATCGCGTTGCTGTTCGGCGCCCTCCTGTCGGCCTGGATGCTTCCGCAGGGCGCCGCCGCCCAGAGCCGCCCGGATAGCGGCAAAACCGATACCGCCGCCCCCGCCACCCCGGTCAAGCCGTCGCAGATCACCGTGCGCGGTAGCGGGATCGTGACCGCCGTCCCCGATACGCTGGTCATCAACATCGGCGTAGTCATGCAGGACAGCACGGTCGCCGCCGCCCAGACCAAGGCCGGCGCGGCCCTCGACGCGATGCTGGCGAAGCTCAAGGCCGCCAATATCGACGCCAAGGACTACCGGACGATCCAGTACAATGTCGAGCCGGTCATGGATTACAGCGGCAAGGGGCCGGATGCTGCGAACCAGCCCCCGCAGTTGGTCGGCTTCCGCGTGACCAATATTCTGGAAGTTACGGTGCATGACGCCGCGCAGGGTCCCGAACTGATCGACTCCCTGGTGGCTGCGGGCGCGAACACCATCTATAACGTCAGCTACACCTTCGGCGACCGCGCCGGCCTGGAGAAGCAAGCCTATGACGGCGCCATGAAAGACGCTGCCGATAAGGCCGCCCGCCTGGCGGGTCTCTCCAAGCAGCAGTTGGGCCGCATCGTCAGCGTGACCGAGGCTACGGCCGGCGGCGGCGTGCCGATGCCGGTGGACGCCAAGGGCGGCATGGGCGCCGGCAGCGCGCCGATTGCCCCCGGCCAGCAGACCATCGGCGTGGACCTGGTCGTCACCTATGAGGCGCAGCCCGGCAGCTAACCCTCGATAACGGGCGTCTCCGTGCCCGACCAGCGCAGATCATCAGGCGGCGGAAGCTGCATGCGCTGGTCGGGCACATAGATTCCCAGGGGCAACAGCGGCAGCGGGCGCGGCAACCAGGCCGCATCGAGGGACAACCGCCCGCCCCGCACCCGCGCAAGCTGCACGCGTGGCGTCGCCAGGATGCGGGCACGCACCTGCCGCCCGTCCGGGAACCGCACCGGTATGCTCGACCACGGCCAGAACCGCGTGACTATCCCACCCAGCCCTTCCCCCGATCCCAGCAACCGCGCACGCACGAAGCTTTGCCGCCCACCGTCGATCACCCGCGAGGCGATCTGCCGTCGCGTCGTCGCCAGGCCCATCGTCGCCGGCTGCTTGGGCATAC
>JAICKM010000972.1 GCA_025927935.1 Chloroflexia bacterium
CGTGCGATAGGGTGGGTTTGGGTAACATGGGTATAGCACACTTTGGGTAACTTCGCAACTGTGTTCCCCCCATGGCTGCTACGCGCTCCGCGCCTATGCAGCGTGCCCCGGCGCAGCGGGTGCCACTCCCGATAACCTGCTGAGATAACAAGCTTTCCATCTTGCTGATAGGCGGAACCCCGCTTGCATTTTTGCATTAGAGTGCTAAGATATTACGGTCATTCGTAGCAGTTACGCCACGGGAGTGCGGTAGCGGCCAACCGCACGCCTGGATCGGCCTTCCCACACGCGCGCACCGCATGGGGCGATAGTCCGTCATCCCCAACCGGATTGCCTCGCGGCTTTAGGCTGTCGCGTAACTGCTGTCATGCAGCCTGTCTCCCGATAATCGGGGGCAGCATAGAAACCTCAGGTAACCACTCATGCAAACGTCTCTCCCCCTCTTTGAGGGGTTGTTGCCGGAACACCTGGAGCAGATCCGGCGCCGGTTGGAGCCGCGCCGGTTCCCGCGGGGAGCGGTCGTGCTGATGGAGGGGGACACGGCCCAGGGCCTCTACATCATCCAATCGGGCAGCGCCGATATCTACGTCGCGGATCGCGAAGGCCGCGAACAATACATCTGTCCTGTCGGGCCGGGGGCGACTCTCGGCGAGATGTCGCTGTTCACCGGCGAACCTGTCTCAGCCACTGTGCGGGCGGCGACCGAACTGGATGTGCTGATCCTGTGGCCGGACGATTTCCACGAACTCGCGGCCATGTATCCCCAGATATACCGCCACCTGGGCGCGTTGCTGGCCCATCGCTTGCGCGACTCCGTGCGCCGTTCGGTGGGCCGGCGGAGCCATACGGTCACGCTGCTGGAGGACCAGGGCGCCCCGCCGCTGCTCGGTTATGCCCTGGCCGCCAGCGTAGCCTGGCATGCCCGCGCCTCGGTGCTGCTGCTGGTCATTTCGGACGGCAGCCATCCGGAGTTGGAGGGCCTCGCCGCCGCCATGCAGCCCCGGCCCCTGGCGATGCGCCGCACAGCCGACCCGCTGGAAGTCCTGGTCCCTGCCGGCGCAGAGGGCCACGCAGCGCACCTGTTGCCGGCGCGGCCCACCGGGCGTTTCGCGCTGGAGTCATTGCCCGGCACGCTGGAGGATCTCACCAGCTATGACCATATCCTCGTGCAGTTTGCGGGCGGAATCAGCGGTTCCGGGTTGCGCGGGCGGCATGTGCGCCTGGGCACGCCGGGGCTGCGGCAGCCGGCGGGCGCTGCGGCTCCGAGCGGCACCATCCTCGGCTGGGTACCCGGCAGCACGATGCAGCGGCCGGATCGCGACGGCGTGCTTCGCGTGCCGCCGTTAGCGCCCGCGGACGACCAGGCGCTACGCACCGGTCTGCTGCCCGCGACGACTGCCGCGGGCCGGGCGCTGGGCTGGGCGGCCCGCGACCTGGCCGGACTTAAGATCGGCCTGGCTCTGGGCGCCGGGACGGAGAAGGGCTATGCTCACCTGGGCGTGCTCAAGGTGCTCGAACGAGCAGGAGTGCCGGTGGACTTTATCGCCGGGACCAGCGTCGGCTCGACGGTGGCCGCGATGTACGCCGCCGGGGATCCGCCGGATCTGATTGCCGACCGGCTCGACCACGTCGCCCAGGTGGCCTTTCGCCCGGTGGTGCCGGTGCGGGCGCTGTTGTCCAGCGCCAAAGTCAGCGAGGGCGTCAAAGCCGCCTGCCGTGGGCTGCGCTTCGAGGATCTGGACATCCCCGCGGCCATCGTCGCCGCCGATCTCGCCAGCGGCCGCGAGGTCGTGTTCCGCCATGGGCTGATCTGGCCCGCGATCATGGCGAGCATCTCGATTCCCGGCATCTGGCCGGCCCAGCGGATCGGCGGTTATGTCCTGGTCGACGGCGGGATCGTCAACCCGGTGCCCAGCCGCGTCGTCTGTGAGATGGGCGCCGACATCGTGATCGCGGTGAAACTGGGCCGGCATCAGCAACCCGCGCCGGTGGAGGCGACCGCGACGGCCCCCGGCGGCCCGGTGCCGGCGATGATGCCGGCGATCACCCGCACGCTGGAGATTATGCAGAGCAAAATCACGACCGAGACGGCCGCGGCGGCCACGATCCAGATCGAACCTGCGTTTAAGGACGAACCATCCGGCGGGCTACGCAACTTCCGCGCGGGCCGCCGCTACATGCGTACCGGCCAGGTGGCCGCCGAAATGGCGTTGCCGCGGCTCGCCTGCGCCCTGCCCTGGCTACCCCAATCGCTGTAGAAGGAGCGC
>JAICKM010000832.1 GCA_025927935.1 Chloroflexia bacterium
GCCGAGGCGCGGAGGACGCCGAGATCATGAGAATTGAGTAGCCTTTCAATGCATCGTTGCCATTCTGAGCGGAGTGAAAGGTCTTGTCCCTCTGCAGGCAACGAAGGGTCTCGTTCTGTACCCCAACGAGACGAGATTCTTCGCTCCCCTCAGAATGACAATAGACAGGGAAGAGCGGTTATGATCCCGTTTTGGGCGCGGGCGGCCCTAACCCGGCAACCCCATGTGTCGCCACGCCAGGCAATGCCCTATATTCTTAAACTATCCGAATCTCTGCGCCCTCGGCGCCTCGGCGGTGCGCATGAACATCTGCCGGGCTTAGCCCTTGACGGCTCCGGCGGTCAGCCCGGCCACGATGTGCCGCTCGGCCAGCAGGTAGAAGACGAGCGTGGGCACCAGCGCCAGGGAGACAAAGGCTAGCACGCGCGCCCAGTCGGTGCCGAACTGGCCCTGGTATTGCATGATGCCCAGCGGCAGCGTATAGCGCGAGGCCGTATTCAGCACCAGCAGCGGCAGGAAGTAGTTGTTCCAACTGGCTACCATGGTCAGCACGCCGACCGCGGCCAGCGACGGGCGCACCAGGGGCAGCAGGACGCGCCAGAAGAAGCCGAAATAGGTGCAGCCGTCGATGGCCGCCGCCTCCTCCAACTCCACGGGCACCGCGGCGAAGAAGCCGCGCAGGATCAGGATGTTGCCCGGCAGGCCGAAGGCCACCTGCGGGAGAATGATGCCCCACAGGTTATCGACCAGGTTGGCCTGGCGCAGCGTGATATACAGCGGCAAGATCGCCACGGTGATTGGGAACAGCAGCCCCAGGGTGAAGAAGTTGAACAGCAGTTCGCGCCCAGGGAATCGGATGCGCGAGAAGACGAAGGCGGCCATGCTCGCCAGCGCGACCACTCCCGCCGTCGTCGCCACCATCACCAGCGTGCTGTTGCGTAGCTCCTCCCAGAACGAAGCGTTGCGGATCACGTCGCTGTAGTTGGTCAAGACGAGCGGGTCGGGCCAGCCGAAGGGCCGGGTCTGGAGGTCGGCGTTCGTCTTGAAGCCGCCCAGCACGGCGGTCACAAGCGGCACCAGCACCAGCAAGGCGATGAACACGCAGATGCCGTACTTGACCAGTTGGAGCGCCGCGCTCTGGCCGGGGCGGCGCTGGTATGTAGGGATACTGGACATAGGAACCTCGCTGATCCTGGCTCACTGGTAATCGCGGCGCATAACATAGCGCTGGTAGACGAATGAGAACGCAAAGCAGATGGCGAACAACACCACGGCCACCGCGCTGCCGTAGCCGATGGAGAAACGCTGGAACCCGTAGCGGTAGAGATAGGTCGCCATCGTTTCGCTGGAGTTCACCGGGCCGCCGGTGGTCATGACCCAGACCAGATCGAAGATCTGTAAGGAGCCGAGCACCGACAGAAACAATGACAGGCGGATCGTCGGCGCCAGCAGCGGGATCGTGACGTGGCGAATCACCTGGCCCCCGCCCGCGCCGTCGATGACCGCCGACTCCTCCAGTTCCGTGGGGATGTTTTGCAGCCCGGCCATGTAGAGGATCAGGTGCAGCCCGAAGTACTTCCAACTGATCACCACGAACAGCGCGAAGATGACGATCTTGGGATCGCCCAACCAGCCCAGCGGCGTGAAGCCGGGGAAGACGCCCAGCAGTTTGTTGAGCAGCCCATACTGCGGATTGTAGATAAACGACCAGAGCACGCCGGTGATCACTTCGGAGAGCACGTAGGGCAGGAAGAAGATGACGCGGAACACGGCCCGGCCCGGCAGGTTGCGCCGGATCAGCAGCGCCAGGCCCAGCGCCAGCGGCAATTGCACCACCACCGACAGCACCACGATCAGCAGGTTGTTGCCGAGCGCGCGCCTGAAGACGGTATCGCGCAGGATGCGGGCGTAGTTGTCGAGTCCGGTGAAGTCCTGCATCGGCCCCAGGCCGTTCCAGCGGTAGAAGCTAAAATGTACGGCCTGGAGCACCGGCAGGAGCACGAGCAAGAAGTAGATCAGCCCCGGCGGCACCAAAAAGGCGACGATCACGGCGAGTTTCTGCCAGTCCCGCCGCCGGGCCGGCGTCTGTGCCGCCGTGCTTACCGCCACCGTGGTGCGGGGTCCAGACAGCAGGTTCATCGGCAACCTCCACGAGTGGTCAGTGGTCAGTGGTCGGTGGTCAGTGGTCAGCCGCCAGCTATGTGCTACGCACCGCTACGCGAGCAGCCGTCAGCAACCGCTTATGGAAGCTGGTCACTCTGAACGCAGCGAAGAGTCGCATCTTTTCGGCTATGAGACGGCGATTCTTCGCTGCGCTCAGAATGACAATTCTAATGACAATTCTATGGAAGCTCGTCACTCTGAACGCAGCGAAGAGTCTCGTCTTTTCGGCTATGCGACACAGATTCTTGGCTGCGATCAGAATGCCACATCGCTTGTGACGTCCGACCGAGAACGCAGGGATCTTATTGTCCCCAGGGGCGCCGCCCCCCGCGGCGCCCCGCCAGGTCGATTGCTAATTCTTACTCAAAAACCTCTGCGTCCTCGGCGCCGCTGCGGTGCGATCCGCAAGCGCCCGCTACTTCATTTCGCTGGCGGCGGACTCGTCGATGGCCTTGGCAACGGCGTCCGGGGCCGCTGTGCCCGCGAACAGCGCGGCAGTCTGGTCGTTCACCGTCTGGCCCACCGCCGGAGTCATGTACTGGTCATAGTAAAGCTGGTAGTACTTGGCGGCGGCGACGCGCTGCCCCACCTCTTTCAACAGCGGGTCGGTCAGCCCGGCCTCGGCGCCCTTGACCACCGGCAGCACCGCGAGGTTGGCCGCAGCCATGGCCTTCTGGTTTTCGAGGCTGGTCAGATAGCGCACGAAGTCGATAGTTTCCGGCGGGGCATTCTTGCCGATGGCGAAGCCGTCAGCGCCGCCCAGCACGTCTGTCGGCGCGCCCGCGCCGCCTTCCACGGA
>JAICKM010001001.1 GCA_025927935.1 Chloroflexia bacterium
ATCGAGGCGCGACCGGCTTTTCTGATGGTGGAGATGGGGGGAATCGAACCCCCGTCCAAAAAGCTCAGCCGATAATATACTACAAGCTTAGTCCGCGTATATTTGAGTCACTCACCGGATCTCCACGGACGGAGATCCGGTTCGCCAGTCCGATGGTCTTTTGTCGCGGTTATCAGGCGGTCCCCGCGGCAGCATCCTGGTTCATGGCGCCCGGAACCGTTCTACCAGGAAGAGAACGGGCGGACGTCGCCGGAGCTAGTTGGTACTAGGCAGCGAGAGCAACAGGCTGTTTGCCGGTTGTTGTTTGCTCTGGATTCACGAGGTGAGAGCGCCTCGGCTTGCAATTACCTAACCTCGCCCCCTGTCGAAGCCATGCATCCCCAGGTGGCGCCTGTATCTCAGGCTTTGCCCCGCACGGCACGTTCGATGTCGCGCCGGGCATCGCGCTCGGCCAGGGCCTCGCGCTTGTCGTAGAGCTTTTTCCCGCGGGCGACGGCGATCTCCAGCTTGGCTTTGCCGTGCGCGAGATAGATGCGTAGCGGCACCAGGGTCATCCCCTTTTGCTCGACCTTCGCCCGCAAGTAGATGATCTCGTTCCCGTGCAACAGCAGTTTGCGTTTGCGCAACGGCTCGTGGTTGAAGTGCGTGCCCCCCTGGGGGTAGGCCCCGATGTGGGCATTGATCAACCAGACTTCGCCGCCTTCCACGCGCACATAGCTCTCGCGCAGGTTCGCTTTGCCATCGCGCAAGGACTTGATCTCGGACCCCACCAGCACCAGGCCGGCTTCCAGGGTTTCTTCGATACTATAGTCGTGGAACGCTTTGCGGTTGACCGCAAGGTCCCGGCGACCATCCTCACGCTTGCTCACGCACTAATTGTACCAAATTTGGCCCGTTTTTACAAGCCGGTGGTCACGATGCGGTACTGGTGGGTGAGTTCGCACGCCTTGCCGAGCATGGCGCTGACCGGGCAATACTTGTAGGCCGACAGCTCCACCGAGCGGGCGACCGCCGCCGGGTCGAGATTGGGGCCGCTGAGGATGTGCTGCACCACGATCCGCGTATAGATCTGCGGGTGTTCCTGCCGCTGCTCGGCAGCCACGCGGATGCGGTAATCGGTCACGACCTGGCGCTTCTTGCGCATGATCGACATCACGTCGATGCCGGTGCAGCCGGCGAGCGCGACCAGCAGCAATTCCAACGGCTCCGGGCCGCTGCTCTGCCCGCCGTGGCCGGCATCGGTGTCGATCACGACCTCGTGGCCCGACGGCGGCAGCGCCCGGAAAGCCATCCCGCCGGGATCTTGCAAGTTGACGACGGCCTCGCCCACGTGGGGGCCGTTTAAGAGCGGTTCGGCCAGCGCGGCGGCCAGCGATTCCGCCGGCCCACCCTGCGGCGGCTGCGGCGCAATGGTAATAGTGGTAGATTCCATACCCTGAACTAACCTTTCTTTGCTCTGCGGGTTGTTTTCACCCTAGCCCCTAATCGTATCCGATTGCCGCCGCGCTTGTCAACCGCCGGGCGGCAAGATCTATGCTGTCGCGTGAAGCCGCCCACGCGCAACCCGTGCGCGGCGATAGGGCAGCGGCCTGCCACTTTTCCGATGCTGCGGGCGTATCTGTAGTCATAGTCTGTGAAGGAGGATACGAAGATGGCGAATCCGTTTCGTTTTGGGGTGGTCAGCAGCGGCATCGCCCGGTCACGCGATAGCTGGACCGACCTGGCGCGGCGGGCCGAGGCGCTTGGCTACGCGACGCTGCTGATGCCGGACCGGCCCTCGATGGGCGGGCTGGCGCCGATTGCGGCGCTGGCGACCGCCGCGGCGGCCACCCGCACGCTGCGCGTCGGCAGCTATGTCTTCGCCAACGACTACCGCCACCCGGTGATCCTGGCGCGCGAGGCCGCCACGCTCGATGTGCTGTCGGGCGGACGCTTCGAGTTGGGCCTGGGCGCCGGAGTGGGCCGCGGCGAGTATGAGCAACTGGGCCTGCCCTTTGACGCGCCCGGTGTGCGTGTGTCGCGCTTCGAGGAGGCGTTGCGGCTGATCAAGCGGCTGTTTACCGAGGATCGGGTCTCGTTCAGCGGC
>JAICKM010000949.1 GCA_025927935.1 Chloroflexia bacterium
ACCTTCGCGGTGAACGGCAACGCGGGCGTGCGCGTGGTCGAAAACAAGCTGGTCTACCCGCGCCTCTTCCTCGTCCATGACGCGGCGGTCGAGCCGGACGACGCCACGGCGCTGGGCAAGCTGGCGAACGGCACGGTCCTGGGCTGGCACACCATCTATCTGCCGGACGGCGCGGGCCGCAAGACCGCCACGCCCAGCACCCTGGAGGGCGGCGCTCCCGGCGAGCAAGCCCGGATCACCGAGTACACGCCCAACCGCATCCGCGCCCAGGTGGACGCGACGGAGGACGGCTGGGCCGTCTTCAGCGAAGTCTGGTATCCCGGCTGGGAGGCGACGGTGGACGGCCAACCCGTGCCCATCGCCCGCGCCGACACGCTGTTCCGCGCCGTGGCCGTCCCCCCCGGCCATCACACCATCGAACTACACTTCCAGGCGCCTTCCCTGCGCCTGGGCCTGCTGATCAGCGGCGCGACGCTACTGCTGACGGTGCTGGGCGGGCTGGCCGCCTTCCTCTGGTATCGCCGCTGGCGCAGGACGCTGCCCGAAAGCGCCCTCCTGTAGCTACGGGCGCGCAGGTAGGAGCAGTCCCACGATGGGCTGGATCGGCGCCGGCAATACGCTCGGTAGCTGCCGGCGCCTCATGTACCATTACACCGCGTTTGCCGCCACGTGCTGGGCCGGTTGCTCCCCAGGTTGGGGTAGCAGGCCCAGTTGCACCATCTGGTGAAATCGATCCGGCACGCCCCAGTGTTCGACGATCTTTCCGTTCTCGAAGCGGCACACATCAATGACGGTAATCGTAAAGGATCGGCCCGTCGGCGGGCGGCCCCCCACGCCCTTGCTGTCGGTGCCGCGCCCTGTCATCCGCGCCCAAACCTTATCGCCGTCCGCCACCATGTCCTCGATAGTGAGGCTGAAGGGGGCGAACGTGTCGCGCAGGAAGCGGATCGATCCCTTAAACGCCTCCAGGGTCGCTGGGAGATCAAATTGGTGTTCGGTGTAGACGGGCGGAAAGCAATCATTCAGAGCTTCGACATTGCCTCCATTGAATCCATCCTCGATGACGCGGCGAAAGACCGTCTTGTTTTGTTCAACGGACATTGAGTGCCTCCTCGACTCTCAGTTTGGGTAGTTCGGTTGATCGCTGCCGCGGCTCAACCGCAGCTATCCTGAGTCTAGCGCCAGATCCCGGGGCGGGCATCGGGGAAAACACCCATGTTGCGCGCTGGGGTGGATGGGGGGATGGCTTAGGCGCCACCGTGCCTGAGGCCCGTTTCCACCGCGAAGACGGCGATCTGGCTGCGCGAGCCCAGGTCGAGTTTGGCGAAGATATTGGCGACGTGCCGCTCGACGGTGCGCTCGCTGATCACCAGCGCCTCGGCGATGGCGCGATTCGTCGCGCCCTGCGCGATCAGGGCCGCGACCCCGCGCTCGCGTTCGGTCAGGCTGCCGAGGCGCGACGGCGGCTGCCGGGCGCTGCCGGATTCTCCGCCGGCCAGCGCATAGTCGATGGCCCGCTCTATTGAGAGAGCCTGCCCGGTCTGCCATTGTTGGCGCCATAGCGGCGCAGGCAGCCGGGCGCGCAGTTGCTCCGTGTGCCGGTCGATCTCGAATCGTTCGGCGGGCCAGAGCGGGGCGGGGGACGCCGCGCGCAGCGTCTCGGCGGCGCCGAAGAGGCGGGCGGCCCGTTCCAGCTGCCCCTGCGCGAGGGCGAGCGCGGCCAACCCGCTCAGTCCCTCGGCGATGCCTGCGGCGTTCCCGGCCGCGTGCTGGCGGCGCAGGCTCTCGGCGAACAGGTCGTGCGCCGCCCCATAGTCGTGCATGCCGAGGGCCACATAGCCCTGGTTGTGCAGAATCGCCGGGATCTCGACATGATTGCCCAGTTCGTGGTACAGCGCCAGGCTCTCGCTGTACAGATCCGCTGCCCGCTCGTAATCGCCCTGGCAGCGGGCAACGTCGGCGGTCGTGGCCGCGAGGATGGCGAGGGAGCGTGTATCGCGCACGGTTCGGATCATGGCGAGGCTCTGCTCCAGGGACGCACGCGCCGCGGCCTGGTCGCCCGCGGCTAGATCGACCAGGCCGCGCGTGCCCAGGCCGTGCGCGAGCAGGTACGGGTCGCCGCTGGCCTGCAGGGCGGGCACGGCTTCCGTAATACCGGCGCGCGCGGCTGCCGTGTCGCCGGCGCCGAAAAGCACAGCCTGGGCCGATACAAACAGGACGAGTCCCACGAACCAGGGATCGCCCACAGCGCGGGCGTGTGCAAGCGCTTTGGCGAGCAGCCCCCCGGCCCGCTGGGGCTCTGCGGCACTGACGGCGAAGGCTAGCCGCACCAGCGCGAGCACCAACCCGCGCTGGTCGTCCAGTTGCCGAAAGAGCGCGGCGCTCTCTC
>JAICKM010000945.1 GCA_025927935.1 Chloroflexia bacterium
GACTCCGGTCAGCGTGGTGCGCAGTTCTGCTAGCGCCCTGCGCCCCCGCACCGCCACAGTTTCGCGGGCCGAGAACACATTGAGTGATCTCCAGCTCTGATGTTGGCGATGATCCTCCACCGGGGGTGCGGTCATGTCGTCTCGCCCAGTTCTGCCGTGGCCAGGCCGAAAGTGAATATGGCGCAGGCGAACAGGCAAACGATGCCTACGGCGCGGGCCCACCCGGGGTCGGCGAAGACGGTCACGCCTGCGCCGATCACCAGAGCGGCGCCGGCCAAGGCTGAGAGCAGGCGGGTTTTTACTTTCTGGGGGATGGGGGGCGGGTTGAGGACGGTCGCGTCGGGGGTGACTGCCGGGTCGAGGCGGCCCCGGAGGAAAAGGCGGAATAGCAGGATCAGTGAGGGAACCAGCACGATCGCACCGCCTGCGACGGCGATGATAATGGCGAGCAGTGTCGAGCGGCCAGCGGCGGCCTGATCGATCGTGAGCCCGGGGAGGAAGCGGGGTTTTTGCGCCAGGGCCCAACCCGCGACCATCGCCGCAACGGCGAGGGCTGCTGAGGCGCGGGCCGCACCGAAGTGGTTGCGCCACACCAGCAACAGGGTTATGAGTCCCGCTGCGGCGGAGACGCCGATCATCGCCGCGCCACCGCCGTTGGTGAGGCCGTTGAAGATCGGTGGAGCGTCGTAGCGCACGACGAGCAGGCCGACGAGTGCGAATGCGCCTGCGCATAGCCCCGACCCGAGGGCGCGGGCGCGGAAGTCGAGTTCCAGCGTCCGCTCGCCGAGCCGGTGCGCGTCGGCGGCGAGGTAGACCGCGGCGAGGTAGCCACCGATGGCGACGGCCAGCGCGCCGATGACCACCGAGGTGGGGTTGAGCCAGCTGGTGATGGGGTTGCCGGTGGCGTTGCCCACGGGAACACGG
Organism: Chloroflexia bacterium; assembly: GCA_025927935.1. The sequence continues at coordinate 925 of JAICKM010000945.1, forward strand.
CCGGAGGCGATCCCCCCGACGACGGTGCCCAGCGCGAAGGGGGTTAGGACCGAGGACAGCGCGAAGAGGTTTTCGATCGTGCGCTGGCCGCGGGCCCCGTCGAGCTGGCCACGCAGCGCGTAGGAGGCTCCGCGAAGGATGATCCCCACCGCGGCGATGAACAACGGTATCGCCAGCGTGGAGATGATCGAACCGAAGGCCACCGGGTACGCGGTCCAGCACACGACGAGCAGGAAGATGAGCCAGACGTGATTGGCCTCCCAGACCGGTCCCATCGCGTGCCGTGCGTGGTCGCGGCTTGCCGCCCGGCCGGCTCGTCCGGGGCCGGCTAGCAGCGTCCAGAGACCGGCACCGAAGTCTGCGCCGGCCAGGACGGTGTAAGCGGCAAGACCGGCGAGGATGAACATGATCGGGATTTCAGCCATCCCGGTCGACCTCGAGCGGCAGGCGACTAAAGCGGCGCAACAGCCAAGCAACCCCGGCCGCCAGCCCCAGGTAGACCACGATCAGCATGCCGTAGCCGATCGGGATCCCTCGGGCGCCGGTGACTGCTTGGGAGGTGCGCATGACCCCGTAGACGATCCAGGGCTGGCGCCCGACCTCGGTTGTGATCCAGCCGGCGACGAGCGCCAGGACCGACAAGGGGCCAGCCAGCACGACGGCCCGGTAGAACCACGGCGATCCGGGCAGCCGTTTATGGCGCAATCGAACGTAGAGGTACACCACGCCCAGCAGCGCCAGCAGCGTCCCGATGCCGACCATCGTCTGAAAGGCGAAGCGCTCGACGTTGACCGGTGGCCGGTCTTGCGCGGGTACCGCGTCGAGGCCTTCGACCGTCGCGTTGGGATTGTGGAAGGCCAGCAGCGACAGCAGGCGCGGAATCTCGATACCAAAGACGACCTCGTGGCCGTTGTACCAGCCCAGCAGGTGTTCCGGCGCGCCGCGGGTGGTCGGGCCGAGTCCTTCAAGGGCGGCCAGCTTCGTCGGTTGCGCGCTAGCGACTTCGCGTGCGGCCCAGTCGCCGATCACGACTTGCAGTGGCGCGGCGATCGCCGCAGCGGACAGCGCTATCGTCAACGCCGTCCGCTCGTAACGGCCCCAGCGGCCGCGCAGGAAGCCCCAAGCATAACTGGCGGCGACGAGGAAACCGGTGACGATGTAGCCGGCGAAGTACATGTGCACGAACTCGTGCCAGAAATAGAAGTTGCCGAACAGCGCCGACCAGGGGTGCGCGTTGACCGCGCGGCCGTCCCGCAGCGTGAACTCGCCGGGGTGGTTCATCCAGCCGTTGACGGAAATGACGAACAGTGAGCCCGTCACGCCGGCGATCGCGACAGGGATGCCGGACAGGAAATGCGCCCGGGGCGCCATGCGGTCCCAGCCGTAGACGTAGATCGCGATGAAGATCGCCTCGATAAAGAAGGAGAATCCCTCGAGGGTGAAGCCGAGCCCGAACACGTTGCCAAAACTCGCCATGA
>JAICKM010000824.1 GCA_025927935.1 Chloroflexia bacterium
CATGGACCTGGCCAAGATCGAGCGGGTTTACGAGCAGCGCCCAACCTTCCAGGATCTGCGGGTATACAAAGAGCGCTCGGAGAAGTATGTAACGGCGGTGAACGAAGTGCTGGACGAACTGGCGCGGCAGGGTAAGGTCATTATCGTGGGACGGGGCGCGAATCTGGCGCTGCTGCAACATCCCAACGTCTTCAACCTGCGGGTCGTCGCCGATTTCGCAGTCCGGCTCCGGCATGTGCAGCAGCGGGAAGGGCTGGATGAGACGGCAGCGCGGCGCAAGATCACGGAGACGGATTACGCGCGCGAGGCGTACTACCGCTACCTCTACAACGTCATGCCCGACGACCCGCTGGCCTACGATCTGGTGCTGAACACCAGCCGGAACACGCTGGAAGAGGCGGCGGCGATGGTCGCCGCCGCGTTCGAGGCGGTGCGCGTAGCGCGCAAGCGCTAACTTGCAGCAGGTGACCCGGATGAATCCGGGAATGCGTGCCAGTGAACAGCTTTTTGGCGGCGGGATCGCTCTGGGAGTGGTCATCGGCTTGGCGCTGGTGCTAAGCAGCCAAAACCTCCTGCTCGGTCTGGGCGTGGGGCTGGGGGTCGGCGCGCTGGTGGGTCTCGTGCTGGCCTGGGATGGGCTCCGGTAGGGGCATTGGGGCCAGGCGCCGCGCCCGCGGCTGGTTATGCAGGGCGCGCCAGGTGAAGCGGCCAGCGTGGTCCGCTTCACCTTGGGGTCGCCTCGGTGCGTCTATCGGCTTTAGCGAGATATGCTAATGAATGATTTGAAGATTGATGAGAGACAACAGACCGGACAGACGACCTGGCAGCAGGTGGTTGGGTTTGTGCTGGCTGTCGGCGGCATCGCCGGCGCGACCGGCGTGCTGTGGGTGGCGCGCCCCTTTCTGAGTCTGGGTAGTGTCTATCTGGTCTACCTTGTCGTCGTGGTCGGCGTGGCGGCAACGCGGGGCTGGCGGCCGGGTGTGCTGGCGTCGGTGCTGGCCTTCCTGGCCGCCAACTTCTTCTTCATCCCGCCTACCTTCACTTTCACCATCGCTGCGCCGCAGGACATCCTGGCGCTGGTGATTTTCCTAGCTCTCGCCACCGGCACCAGCCAGATTATGGCGCGTCTGCGCTTCGAGGCTGAGGAGGCCCGGCGCTATGCCGAGGAGGTCGTGCGGTTGCAAGAGGCCGCGACCCAGGCGGAAGTCCTGCGCCGCACCGACGCCCTGCGCGCGGCCTTGCTCTCCGCTGTGTCCCACGACTTGCGCACCCCGCTGACCACGATTAAGACGGCGGCGACTAACCTGCTGAGCACGCGCGTCACCTGGAGCGAGCATGATCGCCGCGAGATGTTAGAAACCATCGTCGCGCAGGTGGACCACATCACCCGCTTGATCGGCGATCTCCTGGCGATGGGCCGCATCGAGGCCGGCAAGCTGCGCCCGCAGAAGGAACCGGCGGCCATCAGCGGCCTCATCCGGCGGGTGGTGGAGCGATTGGAGCCGCAACTGGCGGCGCACCCCGTGACCCTGGCGATCCCCGAAGGGCTACCGCTGGTGCCGGTTGATGTTGTCGAGATCGATGAAGTCCTGAGCAACTTACTGGAGAACGCAGCGAACTACACCCCGCCCGGCACGCCCATTCGCATCAGCGCCCGGCAAACTGAGGCGGCGATCGGCGTGCAGGTCGCGGATGCCGGACCAGGTATCCCGGCTGCCCACTTGCCGCATCTCTTTGACCGCTACTATCGTGTGCATGCGGGGCCGACGGGCGGCACGGGCCTGGGGCTGGCAATCGCGAAGGGCATTGTCGAGGCCCACGGCGGCCACATCGCCGTCGAGAGCCGGCCCGGCCACGGCACCACCTTCACCTTCACCTTGCCGCTGGCGCCGCCCGCTGCGCCGGTCACGGAGAGCACGGCGGCGGGCTTTTCCCAATCCACGGAGGTTAAAGTATGAATCGCGTGAAATCGATTCTGATTGTCGAGGACGACCCGGCGCTCCGGCGGGAACTGGCGCGCAGTCTCGGCGCGGCGGGCTATCTGATCTTTGAGGCCGGCACGTTCCGCGAGGCGACCGATCAAATGACCCTCAAACCGGCGCTGCTGATTCTCGATATTACACTGCCCGACGCCACGGGCTGGGATGTCGCCGCCTGGCTGGAGTCGCTGACGACCCCTGTGCCCATTGTATTGATTTCCGGTGGCACACCGGATGCTGCGCATCTACGGCGCTTCCATCCGGTCGCCTTCCTGCCCAAACCGTTCGGCGTGGACGACTTGCTGGCCGTGGTGGAGGAACATCTCACGAAGCCGGCCACGGCGTTTGGCGTGTGAGGGCGCCGGGCGGCACGAGCCGCACCGATCTGTAGGAGGCCATGGCATCACGATGGCGGATCGCGCGTCTGAGCGGGAACCGGGCCGGCCCACGCCCGAAGAGATGTTGGCCCGCTTGCACGAGGAACAGGCTCTGCCGCCCCCGACGACCTCGCCGGGCAGCGGGCGCCTGCGCATCTTTCTGGGCGCGGCGCCCGGCGTCGGCAAGACGTATGAAATGCTGACCGAGGCCCGCGAAGCACGCCAGGCCGGGACCGATCTCGTGATCGGATTTATTGAAACCTATGGCCGCGGGCAGACCGCCGCGCAGATTGACGGCCTGGAAATCGTGCCCCGCAAGCCGATCGCCTACGGTGGGATTGTCCTTGAAGAGATGGATACCTCCGGCGTCATCGCCCGGCATCCGCAGATCGCGCTGGTGGATGAACTGGCCCACACCAACGCACCCGGCTCGGCTCATACCAAGCGTTATGAAGATGTCCTCGATCTGCTCCACGCCGGCATCGACGTCTGGACGACCATGAACGTGCAGCATATCGAGAGCCTGCATACCACGGTGGAGACGATCACCGGCGTGGCCGTGCGCGAAACCGTGCCTGACTGGGTGGTCGATCAGGCCGACGAAGTCTCGCTGGTCGATATTTCGGTGGAGGAGATGCACCGGCG
>JAICKM010000797.1 GCA_025927935.1 Chloroflexia bacterium
CATAAGCCACGCTACAGCACATCTCGGCCCACGATTATTAGTTACTTATGCTCCTATCAGTAAAATACGCGGGTTTGACGATCTTTCCGGGCACGTAGGGCACTCTAGGCGCACCGCCCGCCGCTCTACTGAGTTGGCAGCGCCGTCTGACCCTTGATCCCCGTATCGCCGAATCTCTGCGTCCTCCGCGCCTCGGCGGTGAATACGAACGGCTGTCAATCGCGATAGCCTTGGGCTTGCCTGACCCCCTGGCCTGGCGTGGGCATGGGAGAATAAACGTCGTGGCTTGTGCTATAATACGGGGGCTGAGGAAGTACTGCATGACCACTTTGCACATTCGCCTGTTCGGTGGCCTCATTCTGCAACGCGACCAGCAGACTTTGCCGGCGCCCACACCGCAGAAAGCCGCGCTACTCCTGGCGTACCTGCTCACCGCGTACAACCGCACCCACCCGCGTACCCTGCTGGCCGGTCTCTTCTGGGGCGACCAGGACGAGCGCCGCGCCCGCCGCAACCTGAGCGACGCGCTCTGGCGGATCCGCACGCTGCTGGAACCGGACCGCGATGCAGCGGCCCCGGTCCTGTTGTTCGAGGGCGATACGGTGCGTTTCAATCCCGCCGCCTCCGTCACCCACGACGTGCGCGCCTTCGAGGAATTGCTGCGCGATCCCCCGGACATCGCGCGCCTGGCGCGCGCCGCCGACCTCTACCGGGGCGACCTGCTGGTCGGCTATTATGACGACTGGGTGTTGCTGGAGCGCGAGCGCCTGCGCCAGATGTACCTCGCCTGCCTGAATCGCCTTGTGAGCGCGTACAAGACACAGGGCGCTTGGGAAGAGGCCGTGGCGGCGGCGGGGCGCCTGGTCCAGGCCGACCCCTACCAGGAAGACGCCACACGCGATCTGATGCGCCTGTATTACCGCCTGGGCCGACGGGATCGCGCCTTGCAGCAGTTCGCCACGCTGAAAGCCACCCTGGCGAACGATCTGGAACTGGAACCGGAGCCGGAGACGGTGGCCCTGTACCAGATGATGCAGGCGGGCATGGCCGCCGGTATGCTTGACGCCGCTCCTCCGCCGGACCCCGCCCCGCCGCCCCGGTCCGGCCCCACGCGCCCGGCCACGACGAGCGCCCTGAGTTTGCTCGGCAACACCACGCGCAGCCTGCACGTCGTGGGGCGCGAGCGCGAGCAGACGGAACTCGCCGCCTGGCTGGGCAGCCCACGGCCCCACCCGCCCATGCTGCTGCTGCTCGGCGAGGCGGGCGTGGGCAAAACGCGCCTCGCGCAGGACACCGCCGAGGAGGCGTACCGCCACCGCATGTTCGTGCTGTGGGGCCACTATTACCCGTTGGCCGCGCCCCTGCCCTACGCGGGGCTGGTCGAGGCGCTGCGCGTCGGCCTGCGCTTGGGCGGGGTGCCGGCGCTGGACCCGCTCTGGCTGAGCGAGGTCAGCCGGCTCATCCCCGAACTGGTCGATCAGCATCCCGGCCTGCCGCGGCCCGTCAGCCTGCCGCCCGATCAGGAGCGCATCCGGCTCTGGGAAGCTTTCACGCAGTATCTACTGGCGCTGGCCGCCGCCGGGCCGCATATGTTTGTGCTGGAAGATGTGCAATGGGTGGACCCGGCTACGCTCGATCTGCTGCAATACGCGTTGCCCCGCTTGCGCAACACCGGCGTGGGGCTGCGCCTGCTGGCGACCGCCCGCAGCGAGGAGCTGGCGAATGTGCCGCTGGTCGAGGCCGCGCTGCGTAACCTGGAAGCCCAGAATATGCTCGGCTATCTGCCGGTGGACCGGCTCTCGCCGGATGCCATCACGGCGCTGGTGCAGGAAGCGCTGGGCCTGGACAATCCCGCGCCGCGCTTCAGCAGCCACCTGTGGCGCGAGACCGAGGGCAACCCGTTTTTCGCCCTGGAGACGATCCGCTTCTGGGCCGAACGCGGCGCGCTCAATCGGGATCAGGCCGGCGCATGGCATACCAACAGTACTGATTATACGGTGCTGCCGACGCCGGCCAGCGTGCGCCGGGTCCTCGAACAGCGGCTCGCCCGCCTGACCCCCGCCGCCCGCAGCGTGCTCGAAGTGGGCGCGGTGCTGGGGCGCGAGGTCCCGGAAACCCTGCTCTGGCGGGCCAGCGGCTCGACGCCTGAAGCGGTGCTGGGTCCCGCCGAGGAGCTATTGCGCCACCAGCTCTGGGTCGAAGACGTGGAGGGCCGCGGTTATGCCTTCGCGCATCAAAAGGTCCGCGAAGTGGCCTATGCCGGGATCAGCGGCCCGCGCCGCCGCCACCTGCACCGGCTCGCGGCGGGCGCGTTGGAAGCCGAGCACCCTGCGGCGGTGGACCGGCTGGCCGATCACTGGCTGGCGGCGGAAGACCCGGTGCGCGCCCTGCCCTACCTGCAAGAAGCCGCGGAGCGCGCGGTCGCCGCGTTCGCCAACGACGCCGCGCTAGCCTTCTACGACCAGGGCGTGGCGGCTACCGAGCGCCTGCCCGCGAACATGGGCGCCGAGGAAATCGAGCGCGTCTATGCCCTCGTGGCGGGCCGCGCCGCGATCAACAAACGCCTGGAGCGCATGGAGGCGGCCACGGCGGACCTGGATCGCCTAGTCACCATTGCCCGCGGCAGCAAACAGCCGGGGCGCGTCGCCGACGCGCTGGCCCGCCGCAGCGCCCATTTTATCTCCCAGGCCCGCTACACGGAGGCACGGGCCGACCTGGGCGAAGCCCTGGCCCTGGCCGAAGCCGGTCAGAACACTGCGGCCGTCGCGCGGATTCTCACCCAGGCGACGCGCGTCCAGATCCGCCTGGGCAACCACCGGGAGGCGATTGCCCAGGCCGAGCGCGCCCTGGTCTGCTACCGGGAACTGGGCGATTTGCGCGGCGAAGTCGAGATCCTGAGCTTGCTCGGGCCGACCTACGGCGAGACCGGCAAACTGGACCGCGCGGTGGCCCTGCTCGAAGAGGGCCTGGCGAAAGTACGCCAGGTGCCCCAGGCCGTCCACCTGGAAGCGCGGCTGCTGAACAATCTGGGCCTGTGCGTCAGCGCCCCGGCCACCAGCTACGAATTATTCACCCGCTTCCTGGCTCTGGCCGACGAAACCGGGTCGCTGCCCTTGCAGGAGACGGCGCATCAAAATCTGGCCGAGTTGCTGGCG
>JAICKM010000959.1 GCA_025927935.1 Chloroflexia bacterium
GAAGCGGACCACGCTGAACTCGGTTTCCACCAGGCCCGGCGAGATGGCCGTGACGCGGATGCGCCGGTCGGCCACTTCCAGGCGCAGCGTCTCGGTGATGGCGAGCACGGCGTGCTTGGTGCCGCAATAGACGCTGCCGCCTTCGTACACGGAGTGCGCCGCGGTCGAACTGAGGTTGATGACATGTCCGCCGTCCTGGTCGCGCATGATGGGCACGACGCGGCGGCTGAGCGCCAGCAGGCCCTTGATGTTGATGTCGATCATCTCGTTCCAGGCGTCCTCGTCGCCGCTCGCGATGGGGTCCATGCGGCGGGCCAGCCCGGCGTTGTTCACCAGGATGTCGATGCGCCCGAATTCGGCCATCGTGGCCTGGACAAAGGCGTCGATCTGCTCGACATTCCGCACGTCCACCGGGTATGTAAGCACCGGCCCGGCGCCCGCGTTTAGTAATTCGGGGCCGAGCGCGTCCAGGCGGTCGGTGCGGCGGGCGCAGAGGGCCAGGCGGGCGCCCTCGGCGGCGAAGGCGCGCGCCGTGGCCGCGCCGATGCCGCTCGACGCGCCGCTGATCATCACCACTTTGTCCTTGAGATACGATTTGCTCATGCGTTGCGCTCCTTTGCTCATAGGCCCCGCGGCGGGGGCGTAATTCGCTCCATTATACGCCATCCGCCAGTGCCCGCAGGGGGGCATTGCTTTTGCTGTAACAGTTCGACGCGCCCGCCGATCCCGCCAGGCGTCACGACCCAATCGGAGGAGGATATCTTGAGCTTACTCGAAAATCTGATGGATCAGGCCCTGACCAAGCTGGAGCCGGCCGAGCGCAACCAGTTGATGCAGACCATGGCTGAGAAGGCGCTGGCGACTCTCTCGCCCGAGGACCGGCGCCTGTTGCTGGAGCACGTGGTGGATCGCTTCCTCGACGGCCTGTCGCCGGAGCAGCAGAGCGCACTGGTGCGCGAAGTGCTGCCGCACCTGCTGAGCCGGCTGCTCCAGGCGGGCAATATGTCGGTGGACGATTTCATCTGGGCGGCGATGGGCAGCCTGGGCGCGCTGGAGGGCAAGGCGAAACCGGCCCCCGCCACGCCCGGCGCGGACTAGCCGGGCGGTCAAGCAACTACAAGTGCAGTATGAAAACCACGTCCGCGGTCAGATAATCCTGGCGCCGGGCGTCGCCGGCTTCCCGCAGCCCGGTTCGGCAGCACCGGCGCTGCTGCCGGCCGCCGGCAGCGCCCTTTATGCGGCTAAACACGGTGGCCGGGACCGTGTGGCCGTGCCGCCGGCGATTTGAGCCGCCGCGCGGCCTCGTTGCGGGCCGGCTCTTCCTGGCGTTACCTGCTGACGCTCTACACGGTCGCCTGCCTGATCGAGGCCATGTTCTTGGGCCAGATGGGGGCGTTTACCCCGCTCTATTTGCCCCGGCTCGGCATCGCCCCGCAGGACGTGGCCGGCTGGACCGGCGCGATCGTCTCGATCTCCAGCCTTGTCGGGCTGCCCTTCCTGCCCTTCTGGGGCGCACTGGCCGACCGCTACGCCCGCCAGCCGGTGCTCGTGCGCGCGTTTGTGATGCACCTGATCGCCGGGATCCTCGCTATGCTGGCCGCCAACATCTGGCTGTTCCTGCTGGCGCGCGCCGTCATGAGTCTCGCGCTGGGCATCACCGGCCTGATGCTCACCACGCTCTCAGAGCGCGTCCCCCCCGGCCGCACCGGCCTGGCCTTCTCCATTCTGAACAGCGCCTCGCCGGTGGGCGCTGTCCTGGGCCTGCTGCTCGGCGGCCGCGTGATCGATCTGTGGGGCTTCCCCACGCTCCTCGCCCTCGACTCCGTCCTGATGTTGGGCGTGGTTCTCTCCCTGACCTTCGGCTACCATGATAACTTCAAGGGCACCGGGCAGGGATCCTTCGTGCGCATGGCGCTAGGCTCGGTGGGGCTTATCAGGGCTTCGCGACGACTGCGCGTGCTCTTCCCCGCGCTGTTCCTGCTCTTCGCCGGCTGGATGCTCGCCACCACCTACGTGCCGCTGGTGGTCACCCGGCTATACACTGGGGCAGACGCCGGCACGGTCACGGGTCTGGTCATTGCCGGGGGCGGCCTGACCACTACGCTATTTGGTCCGCTGCTCGGTACGCTGGCCGATCGCAGGGGCCACTGGCGCGTACTGCTGGCGAGCGCGGGCGTCAGCGTCCTGCTCTGGCCGCTTCCCGCCCTCACCGGCGATATTGTATCCTTCGGCATCGCCTGGGCCCTCGTCAACGGGGCGGTTGCCGGCACCTTCACCCTCTCGTTCAACGTGCTGGCC
>JAICKM010000930.1 GCA_025927935.1 Chloroflexia bacterium
GCGCCAGCGCGCGCAGGACCACCAGGGCCGGGGTCCAGGGCGCCACGCCGGGATCTTCGCGGGCGACAAACGCGGTGAACGGCAACGTGGATGCCAGCAGCCCCCCCGCCACGGCGGCGGCCAGGCGGCGGGCCGGACGCCAGACCAGCGCCACGGGCGCCAGCGCGACGAGCGCGCCCGCCAGGGCGATCTGCACCTTCAACACCTGCGGCGTATACGAGTCCTTGAGCGCCTTGCCGGGGTACATGCGGTAGACCAGCACGCGCCAGTAGCCGCGGCCCAGCTTCACGCGCAGGTAGCGGCGCAACGTGGCCGGGTGCTGGTGGTAGACGATGGCATCGGGGGCAAAGACCAGGCGCGCGCCCGCCTCGGCCAGGCGGTAGGACAGTTCCACGTCCTCGTTGTTGGCGGCGGGAAAGCGGGCGTCGAAGCCTCCGGCCCCGATAAACACACCGCGGCGAAAGGCGGCGGCGTAGGAGTCGACCAGGTCGATGGTCGGGCCGCGCAACTGGTGGCGGTAGCGGTCGGCGAACTCGACCTGGGCGAAGCGGGCGACGAGGCTGCGCTGGCGGGTGCGATAGGCGCCCTTGACGCCCGCGACGGCGGGGTCGGCAAACGGGGCCAGCATGCGCTCCACCCAGGTGGGGGCCGGCGTGCAATCGGCGTCGGTGAAGAGGATGATCTCGCCGGTGGCGGCGGCGGCGCCGCGATTGCGGGCAGCGGCGGGGCCGGCGGGCGCCTGGCGCAGCACGCGGGCGCCCCCGGCGGCGGCCACCTCCCCCGTCGCGTCCGTGGAGCCGTCGTCCACCACGATCACTTCCAGCCGATCCGCCGGGTAGGTCTGCCCGCGCAGCGCCGCCAGCGTCGCCGGGAGCGTCCGTGCCCCGTTGCGGGCCGGAATCACCACGCTGGCCCGCAGCTTATTCTTCTCCTTTATGTCAAGTTGCATCCACGCTCCTGCCGAGGGGCTGCTCATCGCGGGGCGGCGGCTGGCCGCGCAGGCCCCGCCCGATTATAACGGTCGGTTTTCTCCCTTGTCAACGCAACGCGTCTGCCGGCCCTGTCTAATCTCACCGCGAAGGCGCGAAGGATGCGAAGATTATTTATATTAATCAGCTTCTGCGCGTTCTTCGTTCCTTCGCGGTGTAGTATAAATCGATGCGATGCCCGCGCGAAAATGAGCACTTTTTGGACTGTGCAATGAGCAATAGCCGGGCCTATAGTGATGTCAGCAGGAACAAGCCGGCGGCAGGCTATTCCCCCCGGAAGCTCCGCCGGCCCCTCCTGTACCATCCCTCCCCTAGCCCTGCCGCCAGGCCGGTTTCAAACCGGCCCCTACAACGGCCCCCCGCCGCCAGGCCGGTTTGAAACCGGCCCTTACAGATGCGCCTTTCCCGTTGGGCCTATGCGCCCAGGAACGCCTCCAGCCAGGGCACGGCGCGGTCCACCCAGGCGGCGGCCTGCGCCCGCAGAGCCGGGTCGGGGGCGTGGGCCAGGTAGTTGATGCGCTTGCCCAGGCGGATCGCCGTGAAGAGGCGGATGCCGGCTTCGTGGTCCGGCGGCAGCGGGCGCACGTCGCTATAGCCGCGAAAGAAGGCGGCACGCATGGCCGCGCCGTCGGGCCGCCCGGTTAGCTCGAACAGGGTCACTGTCATGTCGAAGAGGAAGTAATGCCAGCAGCAATCCTCGAAGTCGATAGCGCGCGCCTCGCCCTGGTGGAAGAGGTAGTTGGTCTGCTGCAAGTCGGCGTGGATGAGGCCAAAGGTGGTGGGAGTTTCGGGCAGGGCCGCCAGCGCGGCGGCGATGCGCTCGCCCGCCGCCGCGAAGAGCGTCTCGGCATAGGGGGTGAGCAGGCCCGCGCTGCGGCCCGGCGCGAACACGTTGCCCGGCCCGAACTGCGCGCGCCAGTCCCAGCGCGGGCGGGTGAAGGCGGGCGGCGGCACGAACGTCTCGGCATGGTCGTGCAGTTGGGCCATCATCCAGCCCACGCTCCACAGATGCATGGGCAGCAGCCCGGCGTCGAAGAAGCGGCCCGCCACCTCCTTGAACAACACACAGAATCGCGGTTCGGGCACCTCGGGCACGCCGGCCGTGGTCAGCAGCGTGCCTGCGCGGGTGGGCACTGGCTCGGGCACGACCAGGCCGGTGTCGCGGCGCAAGGCCGCCAGCCAGGCTAGCTCGGACTCGATCATGGCCGCCGGGGCCGGGGCCGCGCCATAGACGCGCAGGATCAGCCGCCCTCGCCCCGGCTCGCGCGGCGTGACCCGGAACACGGTGTTGGCGCGATGGGCCAGCAACTCGACGCGCGCCGGCGCGACGCCATATTGCCGCAGCGCGGCCAGGGCCAGCCGGCGCAGGCGCGGCACCTGCCCGGCACGGCTCAACGTCTCAAACGGCTGCAACATCTCACCTCATCCGCGCGGGGCGGCGCAGGCGGGCGGCCGGGTCAGGGCGCCATAGACGATCTTGGCGATCTGGCCCCGCGTGGCGCC
>JAICKM010000044.1 GCA_025927935.1 Chloroflexia bacterium
CCGGCGTGCGCTTCCTCGGCACCGCTCACGTTGTTGGGTCCTCCTCGCGCGCTACAGGGAAAATTGCCGCGTATGCTCCACCTTCAGGCAGCGGTCCATCACCACCAGCAAGCCCGCGGCGCGCGCCTTCTCGGCGGCGGCGTGGTCGATCACGCCCACCTGCATCCAGACACCCCGCGCGCCGATGGCGATGGCCTGGTCAACGATGTCCGCCACGTACTCGGAGCGCCGGAAGATGTTGACTAGTTCCACCGGCTCCGGCACGGCGCTTAGCGAGGGATAACTCGGCTGGCGCAGCGATTCGCGGATCGTCGGGTTCACCGGGATAATCCGGTAGCCCTGGCCTTGCATATAGCGCGCCACATCGTAGCTGGGGCGCCCTGGGTGGTCCGACAGCCCGACGACGGCAACGGTGCGCAAGTTCAGCAAGACGCGGATGGCCTGGGGATCGTTCACCGGCGGGATCGCGGCGGGCATGGGCGTGTCGGGTGGTAGCGGGGTCTCTTGGGTCATGGCGCTTGTTCTCTCCTATTGGCTCTGCAACACTGCAACGGTTGTGCCACGGATAGTGGTCCGCCGCCCGTGGTCAGTGGTCGGTGGTCAGTCGTTCGTCCTGTATCGGGCACGGTTTCCCGCGCAAAGCATCAGTACATTCCTGCGAGTATACCATTACACGGCAACTCCTGACCAGGGCTGCGGCGCCCGGCGGCTCAAGCCGCGGGCTACCTTTACGAAGGCCGCCTGCGCGTCCTCGCCAAGGGACCGGGCGTCCTCGCCACGCCGGGATGCACGATCCTGGCGCACCTCGCACCGGTTCGGCTTGCCAACCATCCAAAACGATTACTGGCTGCTGACTCGCCACTCGTCGTACTCAGCACGCGCCTTGACATCGTCCGGCGGGCTATGCTACCATGCGCGGCGATGGGAGGCGGGGGCATGAGCGGCGAGAGTATCGTCATCCTGGACAGCGAGCAGATCCGGCGGGTGTTGACCCGCATGGCGCATGAGATCCTGGAGCGCAACGGCGGCGCCCGCGATTTGCTGCTGGTGGGGGTGCGCACGCGCGGGGTGCCGCTGGCGCGCCGCCTGGCCGAGCGCATGGGCGCCATCGAGCGGGTGGCGATCCCCGTGCTGGAACTGGACGCCAAGCCGTTCCGCGACGACTTGCCCCGCCAGGCCGGTCTGCCGCTGCCCGCGTTGCCGCCGTTGCCCGTGGAGGGGGGGCGCATCGTGCTGGTCGACGATGTGCTCTACACCGGGCGCACCGTGCGCGCGGCTATCGACGCGCTGATCCGCGCCGGGCGGCCCGCCGCCATCCAACTGGCGGTGCTGGTGGACCGCGGCCACCGCGAACTGCCGATTCGGGCCGATTATGCAGGCAAGAACGTGCCGACGGCGCGCACGGAGTACATCAGCGTGCGCCTGCTGGAGACGGATAACCTGGACGAGGTGCGCCTAGTGCGGCCCGCGGGGGGCGGCGCCTGACCTACCCGGCGGGCGTCGGGACGCGCGGCCCCACGTGGTCGAGCAGGTGGGGCAGGAACTCGCCCACCCGTTGCTCGATCTTGAGCGTGGCGATGGGATCGGCGCGCGTCGGGCCGATGTTCACCAGCGCCAGCGGCTTGCCCGCCGCCACTGCCTGGTGCGCGAACCGGTAGCCCGACCACACCGTCAGCGAGGAGCCGACGACCAGCAGGGCGTCACATTCGGCCACCTGCGCCGTCGCCAGCCCCACCCGCACGGGCGGCACCGACTCCCCGAAGAAGACCACATCGGGTTTGAGCAGGCCCCCGCACACCGGGCAATCGGCCACCCGGAACGCCGCGAACGCCTCGGTGTCCAGTTGGGCGTCCCCGTCGGGCGCCACGGCCACGGGGCGCGCGTTCCAGTTGGGGTTGAGCGCCAGCAGCGCGCGCTGCATGGCCTGGCGGGTCATCTCGTGGCCGCAGCCCAGGCAGACCACGCCGTCGTTGTTGCCGTGGAGTTCCAGCACGTTGCGGCTGCCCGCCGCCTGATGCAGCCGGTCCACGTTCTGCGTGATCAGGTACTGGACGCGGCCCAGCGCTTCCAGACGGGCCAGCGCGAGGTGGGCCGGGTTGGGCGCCGCCCGGTGAAAGCTGCTCCAGCCGGCCATCGATCGCGCCCAATAGCGCTGCCGCGCCGTGGCGCTGCGCACGAAGTCGGCATAATAGATCGGTTTATGGTTGGTCCACAGCCCGCCGGGGCTGCGGTAATCGGGGATGCCGGATTCGGTCGAGCACCCGGCGCCGGTGAGGACGACCAACCGCCCGGCGGCCAGCACAAAGGCGGCCAGGCGCTCCAGATCCTCGGCCTGTTGGGCAACTTGCGCTACGGTTATTTCCCCGTTTGCATCGGTCATTGTCTATACCTGTTCTAGTGCCCGCCGCCCGCCGGTCTGCGGTCGCGCGGCGCCATCGTGTGTGTATCACTAATTATACGGATCGCCGGTTGTCTCCGCCACTCTCGCCGCATGTAAGACGGCCTGCCCCACCGGGGCAGGCCGTCGCTGCTATGGGGGGCAGCCGGCTGTTACGGGGTGCCGCGCAGACTGCGCGCCGCGAAGGCCAGTCCCACCCCCAACAGGATGAGTACGGTGCCGACCACGCCCCAGACGGTACCGTCCTGGCTCCCCGCAATGAGAGTGGGTGGGCGCCCCTCCAGAGTCGGGGTGGTGGTCGCCGTGGCCGTCGCCGTTCCCGGCGTCACAGTGGGAGGTGGCGCGAGAGTGCCCGTGGCCGTGGCGGTCGCGGTCGCGCCGTCTTCGGGCGTGCCGGTGACTGTGGCTTCCGTCTCGGCTGTCGCCGTGGCAGTGGGCGTCCCGGTGGTTTCAGGCGCCGGAGTCGTCGTGGTGGTTGCCGGCGGCGCGGTGCTGGTCGCTGTGGCCGCTACTACCGTGCTGGTCGCCGTGACGGCTGCCGCAGTTCGGGTCGCCGTGGCGGCTAGCGCGGTGTTTGTCGCTGTAGGCGCGCTACCAACGGTCGCGGTGGCGGCGACGCAGACGACGCGTGTCTGCGCCTGGGCCGAACCCCAGCCGTTCACATGCGCGACGTTAGTCAGCATGCTGTTGCAGGGGGCGCTCGCGTCCACCCGCAAGCTCACCTGCACAATGGCGGTGCCGTTGGCGGGGAGGGCCACCCGGCAGTCCAGTTTCTGATCGTTGCCGCCAGTGACCGTGCACGGCCCGGACGCGCTGACGAAGCTGGTATGCGGGGGCATTTTGTCGCTCAGCGCGACCGTGGCCGCCGTGCTGCCATTGCGTAAGGTGATGGTGTACTGGATCAGGTCGCCGGGGGCGGCGGTCGCGCGGTCGGCGCGCTTGCTCACCGATCCGTGCGATTGCCCTGGCGGCGAGCCGTTACCCTGACCGTTGCCATTGCCATTACCCTGACCCTGACCATTGCCGTTACCCTGACCATTGCCCTGGGCGTTACCATTGCCTTGACCCTGGCCGTTACCATTGCCTTGACCCTGGCCGTTGCCTTTGCCCTGGTCGCCGCCCTTGCCGTCCTTCTTGCCGCCGGCGTCGGCCTGGCCTCCGCCATTGCCGCCTTTATCGCCCAGCGGCGCATACGCGGCGGGGCCGCTCAGTGGAGCGCCCAGCGCATGGTTCGCGCCCAGTACCACAAGCGCGCCCAGGAGCATGGTTACAACGAGCAGCGGAATACCCAAGCGGGTAATTAGTCGGCGGGCCGAATGTTTCGCTTGTGTAGTCAAGTCCCAGATCCTCCCTATCGCTGCCGAGGCCGGTGCATCCGCGCTATCGCCAGACCGGCGGATGCGACGCCGGATGGCGATGGCGCGCAGCGGCGTCCGGCGTGGCTGCGTGTATCGGTCCGAAAACTCCTCCCATTGCCCTAAGGAACGGCGCGCGCCGCCGGAGGATAGGGTTTGGTAAGGTAACAATTGCATATCAGACACAGCCAGGGGGGCCGGCATATCGGGTATAATGCAGCATGCTTGCGAACATCGACCCCGATTTGCGGGTGGCGCTGCAACGGGGACTGATCGGCTGGTACGTAGCGACCGGTCGCGACTTGCCCTGGCGCCGCACGACCGATCCCTATGCGGTCCTCGTCTCGGAAATCCTGCTCCAGCAGACCCAGGTGGCGACCGTGATCCCGGTCTATGAGACGTTGCTGGCGCGCTGGCCGTCCTTCGCGGCCCTGGCCGCCGCCCCGCTCGACGCGGTCAAGGAGGTGACGGATCCGCTGGGCTATCATGTGCGTGGCGAGTGGCTGCATCGCATCGCCACCATTGTCACGAATGAGCTAGACGGCCGGCTGCCTGATACGCTGGAGGGGTTGCTGGCGCTGCCCGGCATCGGGCGCTACACGGCGGGCGCCGTGCTCAGCTTTGCCTTTCAGCAGGACGCGCCGATTGTCGATACTAACGTGGACCGGCTGCTGAGCCGTCTGTTCGATCTACACGCCGGGCGGCCCAGCCCCGCAGTGCGCGAAAAGCGACTCTGGGCGCTGGCGGCGGCCCTCATCCCGCCCGGCCACGGCTATCTGCTCAACCAGGCCCTGATGGATTTTGGCGCGCAGGTCTGCACGCCCTATAACCCGGTTTGCCTGTTCTGCCCTCTGCGCGCCCACTGCCAGTGGTGGAATCCCCGCCCCGCCGGTGGCGTGACCTACACGGAATCCTGATTCCTCGGCCGGCGGCAGATCGCCGGAGGCAGGGCCAGTTCGCGATAGTCAAGGGTGTGCTGCTATCGGCTGGTCAGGGTGTTGCCGGCGGTGTGGCGTTCCCGGCTGCCGGTGTCGGGGTTGGTAGCGGTTCGAGGAAGTAGGTAAAGCGCTCTTCCGGCGTGAAGGTACGCGTGACCCGACTCTTGGCCAGGGCCAGGAGATCGCCAATATCGATCAGATACTGGCGCGTCGTCCCGTCGGCGCCGGCGCTGAAGATCCGCCGGCCATCGGGACTCCAGGCTGCGACGTTCACGCGCCCGGTATAGCCGGGGAGGATGAAACGCGTCTGGCCTGTCGCCGCGTCCCATACCCGTGCGGAGCCGTCGGCCCGCGCACTGGTGGTAAGAACGCGCTGGCCGTCAGCACTCCAGGCGGCGCTCAGCACCGAATCCGTGTGCCCGGCCAGGGTCGTCTCCTCCTTGCCGGTGCCGGCGTTCCAGATGCTAAGTGTCTTGTCGTCGTTCACAGTCAGGAGATAGCGGCTATCCGGGCTCCAGGCCACGCCGTTCTGCGTCTCCACGCTGGTGTCCAATTTGAAGCGCTGCCGGCCGGTGGCAGCGTCCCAGATCTGCGTTGTGCCGTCGGAAGTGGATGTGGCAAGTAGCAGGCCATCCCGGCTCCAGTCCATGCCGACCACATAATTCGGATTGTGACCGGCGCCGGGATCAAACGGTTCCGGGCTGGGCAGGGTGAAACGCTTCCCGCCGTCGGGGATACTCCACACGGCAGCTGTGCCGTCGTCGCTGGAGGCCAGGAGCGCCTGACTATCAGGACTCCACACGGGGATAGCGGCCCAGGCCGCGGTTGCCGGCACCGCGGCCCGTTCCTGCCCACTGGCGGCATCCCAGATCTTCACCTGGCCATCTCCATTGAACGCCGCAATGTACTTACCGTCGGGACTCCAGACCACGCCAGAGGCTATTCCGGTAGCGTCGCGCAGGGTGCGCGCCAGGGTTCCCCCGGCTGTATCCCATATTGTCGCCGTGTAGTCGTCGGTGGTGGTGGCGATATACCGGGCATCGGGACTCCAAGCCGCATCATTTACTCGCTTGCCCTGCTCATTGAGCGCAAACCGCGCCTGCCCGCTGTCCGGGTCCCAGACTTGGCCTGCCCCTTCGTCGTTGATCGTGATCACGCTCTTCCCATCGGGACTCCAGAGGATCTGGGCGACGGCTCCCGGCGTACCGTTCAGACTCGCCCGCTCATAGCCGCGTGAGGCTTCCCAGAGCCGGACGCTGGTTTCCTGTTCCGCGCCGGTCAGAATGTGGCGCCCATCGGGACTCCACGCGATATGGCGCACGCCGCTGTTGTGGCCCGCCAGGGTGTAGAGCGGCAGCCCGCTACGGGCATCCCAGACGCGCGCCGTCTGGTCCTCGCTAGCCGTCAGCACCGCGCGGCCGTCGGGACTCCAGGCCGCGTCGGTCACGCTATCGATGTGGCCGGTGAGCGTAACGGGTAGCTGACTGCTGCCCACGTCCCAAATTTTCGCGGTGCGATCGGTGCTCGTGGTGACGATCCTGCGGCCGTCCGGGCTCCAGACCGCACGGGTCACGAGGCCGGTGTGGCCTTGCAGGACAGTACGCTGCCCGCCGCCGGCCGCATCCCAGATCCGCGCGGTACCGTCCTCGCCGCCGGTGAGGATGGACTGACCGTCGGGACTCCACGCCACACTCGTCATAAGACCGTCCAGCGCGAAGCGTTCCTGACCCGTCGTCGCATCCCAGATTCGGGCGATGCCGTCCGCCCGAATGAGGGCGATGCGGGTGCCGTCGGGACTCCAGGCGGCGCTCACCGGCGCATCGGTAGGCACCACGCCGCCGTCCGCGCTCTGCCGCACCCCGTTAAGGTCCGGTATGCTCACCTGTTCCCGGCCGCTCGCTGCGTCCCAGATCTTCGTCGCCCCTTCCCCGCCGACAGCCAGGATGCGGGTGCCATCCGGACTCCAGATCACACTTTGCACAGTGTTGTCGCCCCCGGCGAGCGCGACGCGCTCCTGGCCGGTCGTGGCATCGTAGATGCGCGGCTGATCATTGGCATCGGGTGCGGCAATGCGCCGGCTGTCGGGACTCCATGCCGCCCATCCGCCGGCTGTGCCGCGCGCCAGCGCGAACCGCAGCCGGTGGTCGCTCGCGTCCCAGACCTGAGTCTGGCCGTCCGTGCTGGTGGTGAGGATACTCGCGCCGTCGGGGCTGAAGGCCAGATCACCCACCGGGCTGCCGCTCTCGCCCGACACGGGTAAGGCGGCCAGCAACGGCGGGTTCAAGAAGCTTTGATGCAGGGCGTCTTCGGCCTGCGGCACAACCGGTTCGTCGCGGCGCAGGGTGGTGGAGATGGCTTCCATTGCCAGCAGCAGGCCCAGCTCCGGGTCGTGCGCATCCTGGGCGACCGACTGGGCCGCCAATTGTTGGGCCAGGGCTACCCGGCTTTGGGCCTCTGCGGTGTCCCGCGCGGCAATAGCCTGCTGCCGCTGGTCCGTGGCGAACCAGGCAGCCAGGAGCGCGACCACGGCGATCACGCCGAGCAGGACGACGAAGAAGTTGCGGACTTGCTGGTTGCGCCGTTTACGGGCGCTGCCGGCGCGCACGAAGGCCGCCTCTTGCCGGTTCAGCCGCAGCCGTTGCGTCTTTTGCATGTGGACGACGGTTTCCAGTTGGGGATTGTCATCCCACAGCAGCCCGCTGGCCTGGCGGGCCTGGCGCGGATCGGGCGCTCCCCGCGCGTGATCCCACTCGGTCGCCGCCGCTGTTACACGTCGTTGCAGCGGCAGGATATCGGCCTGATCGCGGGTCCAGGCCCAGAGCCGGTCCCAGCCCTGGATCAGCGCGTCGTGCACGGGTTCGGCGTAGGCCGCCCCTGCTTCATCGCGGCCCTTGGTGATGAGGCGTCCCCTGGTGAGTTGTTCAATCACGGCGTCGACACGCGCGTTCTCTGCCAGGTCGCCGTAGTCCAACTCGGTCAGCGGCACGCGACGGCGGGTCCGCTGACCTCCCTCCAGCGCAACCATGCGCAGCATCACCGCCTGCATGGTCGCCTTGCTCGCCGGGTCGAGCCCGTCATATTCCTCGTTGGCGCGCTGGCAGAGCGAACCAACCACGCCCCCCAGCGCCTGGTAATCCTCAGCGGTCAGCGCCCGGTCGTCGCCGTGCCGGTCGAAGTAGCGCAGATACATCTCACTGAGCGTGAAGGAGAGCAACGGCAAGGCGTTGGGCGTCTGGACCACCTCGTTGATCAGCCGGTCCACCAGTGTATCGGGCTTGAAATAAATGGCGTGAGCCTCGGCTGGGCCCTCGATCACATGGCGCAGGTCGTCCTGGGCCATGGGCGGCACGACATAGCGGGCGCCCGGCGCCGCCCAGCGCGCGGCTAGCGGCCCATCCGCCGTGGTGAACTGCGGTTCGAAGTCGGAGCGCAGCGTAAGCACCAGGTGCAGGCCCTGGTCGGTTGCGACCAGGGCGTCCGCAACCTGGTGGAGGAACTGGTCGCGCTCATTGGCGCTCCGGCAGAGGGTGAGCAATTCCTCGAACTGGTCGATCACCAGCAGCAGGGGCGTCTGGGGATGGGCCGCGCGCCAGCCGGCTAGTTTCCCGGCCAGCAAAATACCAGGCGGCGCGGTAGGTAGCAATCCGTTCAATACCTGGAGCGGCATCGCTCCCGGCCGGATGGGGCCGAGGACTGCCCACCCGGCGGCGGCCAGGGCGGGCGCCAGCCCGGCGTTGACCAGGCTGGACTTGCCGGTGCCCGACGCGCCCAGCACCGTGGTGAACATCTGTCCCTGGACCAGCGCAGTTAGCTCCGCCACTTCAGTGTCCCGCCCGAAGAACAGGTCTTTGTGCTGTGCGTCGTAGGACGCCAGGCCCCGGTAGGGGTTGTTCTCCGGCAGCAGCGCCGGCGCCGGCGGCAGGTGGGGATTCTTGCCGGGCACCAGGAAGATGTACTCGCCCTTGCCGTGTTTGGGCAGCGGCCATAGACCGGGTGTTTGCGGCTTCCCTTTCTCGCCAATCGTCTCAGCTTCGATACAGTCGCGCAAGTAGCAGTAGAGTTCTGTCGCCGTGATCACGCCGTCGCCGTCCTTCGGCATCAAGTCGGCTGCCCCCTGGAGCGCGTCAAACAACTTGAGCGCAAACGGAGAGTGGTCACCCGCGACGCCTCGTCCGCCCAACCCGTTGAGCACGTCGAGGGCGTGTTGATCGTAGGCGGCGGACGTGAGTACCTGCCAGGCCGGATCATGGATAAAGCGGTCGTAGCGTTCCTGGTACAGCGGGACGGCGCCCGCGATGACGGCATCGCCGCGGGTCGCGGCCCAGCGGAAGGCGCCGGCAAAGCAGCAATCTAGGATAAGCAGCAGATGGCGACAGGGCAGAGCGGCAAGCGCTTTTTGGACCGCCTGCATGGGGAGGAAGCTGGCCGGGTCCTGGGCCTTGGCGTCTTGCGGAATCAAATACCCGGCCGGGCCGTCGTCGCCGTCAAGCGCGACCCCGTGGCCGGCGAAGTAGACAAGAACGCGGTCGTCCGCGCCGACTGTTTGGGGCAGAGTCTCCGTGAGCAGGGTCATGAGCGCCGTCTGGGTGGCGTCCGCATCCACCAGGAGGTGAACGTCGTCGTAATGATGCGCGTCTTTAAGGATCGCGGCCAGGCTGCGGGCATCGTCGGCGGCGGTTTGGAGGGCCGGTAGCGGGCCGGCATATTGATCGATGCCGACCACATAGGCTCGGCTATGGGCGAAACCATCCATCGCTGTCTCCCGTTGTCGTTAGGAGTCCCGGCGGTCGAGTGGTACTCCGGCTCTATGGCGCCGGTCTGGATCGCATCAAAGTGTGATTGGATTGTAGGATAGCTGTGCTGTCGGTTTGGCCGGATACGAGGCAACCGGAGAGGGACATGGGCTCGGCCGCTTGAGATGCCAACCAGGCGTCCCTGATGAAACACCCACCCCACCATTGTCGGTGGACGAGCATCTCTATTATAGCAGATCTCGTCGGGGTTTACGCAGCCCGATTCATATAACGCAAAAAAGGACCCCCGGTCGTCAAGACCGGGGGTCCCTTTTCTAGAGGACGCTTCTGCGGCCGGAGCCGCGGAGTCGTCTTAGAGGGCGCTTGCGATGGTGGAGAAGATGTTGTTGACAGCGCCGCCGAGCAGGGCCAGAATGATGATGACGACGATGGCAATCAGGACGAGAATCAGAGCGTATTCGACGAGACCCTGGCCCTTTTTCCGCAGATCGTTGAGCTTGCGCATTATATTCCTCCGAGTGATTGATGAAGACTGAAATCAAGGTGCCACACTGATGTGGTGTAGCGTTCACGAGGATTATTGTAGTTGATTCCCCCGCGGATGGCTATGGCCTAATGGTCCTGTTCGATATAGGAACTTAAGCCCCCATCCGGCTTACCGGATGGGGTAAGCGCGGGTCATCGCGCCGCCCGGACCCGGCTTTCCTGGTGTGCGCGGGGCGTGCGGATCGGGTTGCCGGTCGGGCCACGCAACGGCTCGCGCCCCGCGGAAACGCAGGAATCTTGTCAGTGTTTCGTCAGTGTGGCTATTGTATACTGCTCCATGGTGATGCCCGCTGCCGCGGCGGAATCGCGATCTCAGGCATAGCGTATGCCGGCGCCGGCGATCCACCGTAGCATCGATGCCTCTGAGATCACACGGAAGGGACCGTATGCAGACGATCTTGCTGGTGGAAGATAACGAAATGAACCAGGATATGCTGCGGCGCTGGCTGCACCATTGGGTCTTCCAGGTGCTGCTGGCCGGCGACGGCGCCGAGGGCATTACGCTGGCGCGCACTGCGCATCCCGACTTGATTCTGATGGACATCAACCTGCCCACGGTCGATGGCCTGGAGGCCACCGCCCGCCTCAAGGCGGCCCGGTCCACGCGCGATATCCCGATTCTCGTTCTCACCGCGCATGCGACCATCGATGATCGCCGGCGCAGCGTGGAGGCGGGTGCGGATGAATACGAATCCAAGCCGGTCGATTTCGCCCGGCTGCGCGAGAAGATTCTCGCGTTGCTGGCGGCGAAAACGCCGTCATCGGCATAATCCCCGGCCCGCGCTCGATCACGCGCGCTCTAGCTCCGCCAGGCGGGCCACGGGAGTAGGGGCGCTTCCTCCGGTCGAACGCACACCCTGACCAGCCCGGAATATCGGGGTTATAACGTGTTCCCTACGATGGCGCTGCCGGGCATCCGCAAGTTCACCAGGGCAAGTTATCGCCGCGCCGCTTGGCGCGTGATACGGCTGTAACATGCTCGTGGCCCCACCCGGCCTGAGCGGGCCGTGGAATGACCGGCCCGCGGAAGCCGCACGCGTCCTACGCGAAGCTTAGGCTGCGGCGCGTGGACCCCGTGACCCGCGAAAGCGCGTACCTGCACACACTCCTGCTCGACTATGGGCGCGGCGGTCATCGGTTCTACGCCCCATCGCGCCTGGTGCGCGATTACCTCAAACTCCTCTCGGCTATTGCATCATTCCCTCTGTATCGTGCAAATCCTGCTATAATGAGCGTAGAGGCCCCGCCGGCAGCGCATAACGCCGGCTGTTGCGGGAACTCCTTATGGCCAGATCGGCTGAAGGCGGCGGAATGGTCGCCGGCGTTTCCGCCCGGCCTGGAGTGAAGAACTTTGGATCTCCTCAGAGAGATTATGGGCGCCGAGTTCTGAGAAATCCCATCTGAGCACTTTCCCTGATACGGCGGGCACCGCCCAGGGACAACCTTGCATGATGCAAGGAAAGGAGGAGGCGCCTTCGGAGTTATCCACAACCTGGTTTTCGCGCGCTGCGACAAGGGCCGCCGTCGGCGCCGGCCTTGGCGCTCTCGCTACGGTAGTTGATTAGCCGATCCGGCAATTCATGACCAAGGGAGTTCACAATGTCATCACGACGATCATGGTTCGTGTTTATTACATTGTTCGTCAGCCTGCTTGTCAGCCTGCGACTGATTGCACCCGGCTTTCCGGCCCAGGCCGCCACATTGCCCGTCGTCGACGATTTCGAGGCTGGGCTGCCGGCCGGACATGACGCCAACAACATCGCCATCGGGTTCAATACCTTCCAGGATTCAAACCCGGCCACCAGTGTCGCCATCGCGACCACCGCCGCGCCGCCCGCGCCGGTTCCAGGCGCGGGCAGCCCGAATAACGTCTTGCAAATGAATCTCAATGTCGTCTCGTATGCCGGCGTCACGCATAGCTTCGAGAACGCCGCGCTCAATCAGTGGATCTCGCAGGACTGGAGCGCCTATGCAGGCATCTCCTTCTGGCTCTACGGCAACAACAGCGGCACAACTTTGTTTGTGGATGTGCTCGACAACCGCAATCCCGGCGCCACGACGGACGACGCCGAGCGCTGGTCCATCGACCTGCCTGACAACTTCAGCGGCTGGCAGCAGATCCAGATCCCGTTCGCGAACATGCATCGCAAAGAGATCGGCAATGGCGCGCCCAACGACGGCTTCGGGCTGACCGAGGTGCATGGCTGGGCGCTGGGCGCCGTCACTACGCCGAACCCACAGACCTACTATGTCGATGATGTGGCGCTCTACGGCACCGCGCCGATTCGCCCGCTCACGGTCGGCTTTAGCGCGATCAGCTACCCCGTGACTGAGGGCGGCTCGGCGATAGTGACGGCCAAGCTCAGCAAGCCAGCCAGCGACCCGGTGACGGTGCAGTACCGGACCACCATCGGCCCCGCAATCGCCAATCGCGACTACACGCCGGTCGCGGGTACGCTGACCTTCCCGCCGAACATCACGCAGCAGTCGTTCACAGTCACGACCTTCGACAACGCGAAGTACCAGGGGGATCGCGGTGTGCAGGTCGAGTTGTCCAACCCGACCGGCGGCGCGGCGCTGGGGCTGC
The DNA here is from genome assembly GCA_025927935.1 of Chloroflexia bacterium. Next base: position 12,579 of record JAICKM010000044.1, read on the forward strand.
CCCCGGTGGCGCGCGTCACCATCCGCGACAACGAGACCTACGATCCCACGCTGCTCGACGACTTCGAGACTTTCCCGTATCTCTGGTCGGCCAACAACAATACTGCCCTGAGCAATCCGGAGATCGCGGCGGGCGCCCCGCTGGCGCTGCCCGGCCAGGGCGCCTATGAACACCTATTGCAGGTCGCGCAGAACCACGGCCAGGGCAGCTATGACTTTGGCCGCAACTTCCCGATCGACCAGGATTGGAGCGATTCCGGCGGGCTGAACTTCTGGTACTACGGGCAAAACAGCGGCAAGAACATCGGGGTGCAGGTCGCCAACGATCAGGCCAGTGCCGGTGATCCGGCGCAGTGGTCGCTGATCTGGCACGACGAGTTCAGCGGCCGGTCAGGCACCGCGCCGGACGCCAGTGTCTGGGGTCACGAGGTCGGCGACGGCACGGCGAACGGCAATCCGGGCTGGGGCAACGACGAGCTGGAATACTACACCGCCGGCACCGACAATGCGGCTACCGACGGTCACGGCAACCTGGCGATCACAACCAAAGCGGCCGACGGATCGCTGCAATGCTACTATGGTTCGTGCCAGTACACCTCCGCGCGGCTGCTGACCAAGAACCAGTTTGAGGTGGCTTACGGGCGGGTCGAGGCGCGCATCAAGGTGCCCCGCGGCGCCGGGCTGTGGCCGGCGTTCTGGATGCTCGGCGCCGACATCGATCAAGTCAACTGGCCGCAGAGCGGCGAGATCGATATCATGGAGAACGTTGGCCGCCTGCCAAATCAGGTATTCGGCACCTTGCATGGCCCCGGCTACTCCGGCGGGCAGAGCTACGGCCGCACCGTCGACCTGGGCACGCCTGTCGCCGATGCCTTCCACACGTTCGCGGTCGAATGGCAGCCGAACAAAATCGTCTGGTATCTGGACGGCACGCCCTATTTCACCGCGACGCCGAACGATCCATTCCTCCAGGGCAAGCAGTGGGTCTTCAACCACCCGTTCTTTATGCTGCTGAACGTCGCGGTTGGCGGCAACTTCGGCGGCGCGGTCGGCGCGGACACGACCTTCCCGCAGACGACCCTGGTGGACTATGTGCGCCTCTACCAGGCGCCCCCGCTCCCAACCACGTTCACTACCTCGTTCCGCGATTCCTTCGCGGGCTGGCAAAAGGTGACGATCCCGTTCACCGCCTTCCATGCAGACAACGGCGCGACGCCGGACCTGACGAAGATCAAGAGCCTCACCTTCGATGTGCCGAGCGGCATGCGCGGGCCGGTACGGATCGACCAACTGCGGTTGACCTGCCCGAGTGATGTGACCGTGACCAGCACCGCCGACAGCGGCGCGGGTTCGCTGCGCAAGGCGCTTGGTAGCGTCTGCGCCGGCGGCACAATTCACGTCGCGCCCGCTCTGGCCGGTGCGACGATCACCAATCTGAGCGCGCTGACCATCGGTAAGAATGTCACGATTGACGGAGCGGGTGCGCCAGGGCTGACAATCAGCGGGGGCGGCACAACGCGCGGCTTCGAGGTGAGCGCCACCGCGACCGCGACGATCCGCAACCTGACGATCAGTCATGGCTACGGCTTCGAGCTGGCCGGCGGCATCCTGAACAACGGGCACCTCACCCTGGATCATGTGATCGTCGCCGATAACCGAGTCACCAGCAGCGGCAACGATTACTGGAAAGGCGGCGGTGGGATCTACAATGGCGACAGCAGCACGCTCCACCTGATCGACAGCACCGTGCGCGGCAACACCACCGACCTGGTCGATGGGGGTGGGATTTACGGTTTCTTCAACACCCAACTTACGATTGAGCGCAGCACTATCAGCGGCAATACGGCCGGTAATGTCGGCGGCGGTATACGCACGCTGGGCAATGCAGATGTGGTCAACAGCACGCTCAGCGGCAACACCTCCACCGCCTGGCACGGCGGCGCAATCTTCCATACTGACGGCGTGATGCACATCAGCAACTCGACGATTGCCGACAACAGCGCACCCGGCGGCACAGCCGGCGGCATCTTCGTCGGTACCTTCAACGCCGGCAGCCCAACCCTCACGTTGCGGAACAGTATTGTGGCGCGCAATAGCAGCTATCAGTGCCAGCCCGGCCCGTTCGGCTCCGGCATGGTCACGCTGACCTCGTTGGGCCACAATCTGTTTGGTGACGGCTCGTGTACGACCGGTCCCGGCGATCAGATCGGGGGCGATCCTCACATCGGTCCCTTAGCAGCGAATGGCGGCCCCACGCTGACGCAGGCGCTGCTGGCCGGCAGCCCCGCGATCGACGCCGCCGACCCCGCGACCAGTCCGGCGACGGACCAGCGCGGCGTGACGCGCCCTCAGGGTGCCGGACCTGACATCGGCGCCTACGAGGCGCCGTAATACAGACACATCGCTGCGGGAAGCGCGCGCAGTTTGGCCGCAATAGCCGCGCGCGCTTCCCGCAGCAATCCCACATAACGCGAACTCACGTCCGGCCCCAGCGTATGGTAGGTGAGCACTTGCGCGCATGGAAGTGGTAGGTCATAGCCGGATCAGCCTGACGATGAACCTGTACGGGCATGTCTATGAGCAAGTCGAAAAACAGCTGACCGACAGCATGGATTGGGCGCTGACGGGCAATGACCAGGTGCCCCGCCAGCCCTTTTTAGAGTTTAGCTACAATTCCATGTAAAAGGCCCCGTGAATTTCTCACAGAGCCTTTTGATCAATCTAAAGCTTCATGTGGGGTGAGCCCACTGGGATTCGAACCCAGGACCCCCTGATTAAAAGTCCGACCAAAAAGTGTCTGCTGGTGTCTGTTGTTTCAATTTCTATCTGATTCAAGTCCATTCAGCATCCACATTCGTCCATTGCATCCGCCCCTGTCTTCCCGTTTGTCTACATCCGTGGCTACACGGATCGTCCGGCGATGCGATACATGTGGCCTGCAAGCGCCCCGGTGTCCTATTCATTGTGATTTGGAACAACGCATGCACGAGGAAGTAACCCACCGGGCCGCAGGAGCTAGGCGCCGCGATCTCTCGCGCCGGGCGGTGGTCCGTACTGCGCCGGTAATTGCCACTCGTATTGTGCTGCGCTTCGGGCGCCTGGTCATCACCTGGGCCTAGTCGCGGATGGGGCGCCGCCCCTAGTGCGGCGCCCCGCATCGACAGGTCCCGGCGCCACCGCAGACCCGGCCTCGCTCGATGTGAAGTTATGCATCGGGGCCGCAACATTATAGCAAGTCGCCGCTACTCTCCGCCGCCTCGTATCCTTTGAATGAGCAGCTTGCCTACGCCAGGGCCGCTGCCGCAATAGCGATCTCCTTCAGCAAGCCTCGACCGCATCAGGTTATGCTATAATATCCTTTGAGTCCAGCCTGACTACTGCGCGGCAGTGCCCCTACAGGAGACGCTCTCCAATGACTGGCCGCCCGACCGGCATGGTCACTTTCCTGCTTACCGACATTGAGGGCAGTACGCGGCGCTGGGAGGCCCACCCGGACCTGATGCCCGCGGCCTTCGCGCGCCAGGAGGCTATCCTGCGCGAAGCTGTCGCCGCCTATGGTGGTTGGGCCTATAAGCAGGTCGGCGATGCGTTTCAGGTGGCCTTTCAGACCGCGCCGGCGGCGCTGGCCGCTGCGCTGGCCGCGCAGCAGGCGCTTGCCGCTGAGCTTTGGCCGCCCGCCATCGGCCCCGTGCGCGTCCGTATGGCTTTGCATACCGGGAGTGCCGAGGAACGCGGCGACGACTACGTCGGCCCCCCGCTCTACCACGCCCATCGCCTGCTGAGCGCCGGGCACGGCGGCCAGATTCTGCTCACGACGACCACCCAGGACCTGGTCCGTAACAGCTTGCCCCCCGGCGTCGTGTTGCGCGATCTCGGCGAACGGCACCTCAAGGATCTGGCCCACCCCGAGCACATCTGGCAGGCCATCGGGCCGGGCTTATCCGCCGATTTTCCGCCCCTGAAAACCCTGGACACCCGGCCCACCAATCTGCCGATGACGCTTACGGCGCTAATCGGCCGCGCCGCGGAACGGGCGCAAGCGGAGGCCCTGTTCGCGCAGCCCGACGTGCGCTTGCTCACGGTAACGGGGCCGCCTGGCGTCGGCAAGACCCGGTTCGCGCTGCAACTGGCCGCCGATCTGCTGTCCGAGTTCCCGGACGGCGTCTGGTTCATCGCCCTGGCGGCGGTGGAAGATGCCGATTTGCTCACGGCGACCATCACCGGGACACTCGGTTTGCGGCAGGAACCGGGGCGCCCGCTCCTGCCGAGCCTGCTGGAGCACTTGCGGGGGCAGCAGGTGCTGCTGATCCTCGACAACTTTGAGCAGGTCACGGAGGGGGCGAGCCTGGTGAGTGATCTGCTGGGCAGCGTGCCGGGGCTGAAAGTGCTGGTTACGAGCCGGGCGCGCTTGCATCTGCGGGGCGAGAAGGAATTCGCGCTGGTCCCGCTCACGCTGCCGGCGGCTGATCCGCGACCTGCCCTGGACGCCCTGGCCCGGATCCCCGCCGTAGCCCTCTTTGTCGAGCGCGCCGCCGACATCCAGCCCGGCTTCACGCTTACGCCGGATAATGCGGGCGCCGTCGCGGCCATCTGCCGGCGCCTGGACGGGCTGCCCCTGGCGATCGAGCTGGCGGCGGCGCGCAGCAAGATCCTCGCGCCGCCGGTCTTGCTGGCACGCCTGGAAAGCCGGCTGCCATTGCTGACCGGCGGCGCGGGCGACCTGGCGGCACATCAACAGACGTTGCGCGATACCATCACCTGGAGCTACAACCTGCTGGGCGCGGCGGAGCAGCAGTTGTTCCGGCAACTGGCGGTGTTTGCCGGGGGCTTCACGCTCGCGGCGGCGGAGGTCGTGTGTGGCGCTCCGGCCGCAAGTGCTGCCGCTACCGGGGTATTGGACAGCCGTGTCGCCCGCGGTTTGCCTGTCCCCGATGTGCTGGATCGGCTCACCGCGCTGGTGGATCGCAGCCTTTTGCAGAGCACTGCGGGGGAAGAGACCCGCTTCCGCATGCTGGAAACGATCCGCGAGTACGCCTGGGATCGGTTGGCGGCGAGTGGCGAGGCGGCGGCGATCCGGCGGCGCCACGCGGCGTATTTCCAGACGCTGGCCGAGGCGGCGGATGCCGGGTGGCAGGGCACGCGGCAGGCGGTCTGGCGGCAGCGGCTGGCGGCGGAGCATGATAACCTGCGGGCGGCGCTCGCGTGGGCACAGGAGACGGCGCAGTGGGAATCGGGTGCGCGCCTGGCGGGCGGGCTGGCCCGGTTCTGGGCGACGCACGGCTATTTAGCCGAGGGGCGACGCTGGCTGGAATGGGCGCTGCAGGCCCCGCCCACGTTGCCGGTGGCCGACCGTGCGCGCCTGCTGGATGGCGC
>JAICKM010000493.1 GCA_025927935.1 Chloroflexia bacterium
CGGTTGCTCCCGGCGTATTGGTGGGCGGCATCGGCGTCGGCGTGGGCGGCACGGGCGTGGGCGTGGGGACAGGGGTCGGCGTGGGGGTATCCCCGCAGGCGGCCAGCAGACCCAGCAGCGCCGCGAACAACGCCGCCGCCGCGACCAGGTAGAGACGTTTCATGAATCCGGCTCCTTTTAGCGTTAAGCATCCGGCGCAGGTGGCCCGCGCCCTTTTGGCAACAGGCAAGGGTGCAACTCGCCTGCATTATGAGCATAGGCTGTGCCGCCTGTCAAGGCAGCACAGGCACTCCGGCTGGTTCGGTGAGTCCTGTTATACTAACGACATAAACAGGGCCATGCTAACGCCAAATCAGAATCTGCGTCTGATTGCTAGGCGTCTACAAGTGGAGATGCGCAAGGTGTACCATGGTCGCGGGTTGTGCAGAGTCGTCGTGGATTGCTTACACCGCGCTACTCGCCCAGGCATCGATCTCAACTTTGTAGACCGGGTCCGCAAGCGCCGCAACGACAAGCACCGTCATGCACGGTTTGTGCCCGTTTAGCCGGGCGCCGATTACCTCGCGGCGCCGCTGCGGGTCCATGTCGCCCACCAGATAGAAGGTCAGTTTCACCAGATCCGGCACGTCCATACGAGCCGCCTGGAGGTTGCGGATGATGTTGTCGAGCGCCACATCAAGTTGCTGCACTGGATCATCGGGCACCGTCCCATCTTCCCTTTTGCCGATCTGCCCGGACAGCACTAACCAGCGCGCGGGTTCTCGCACTTCGATCTGGTGTGTGTATCCGGCAACGGGTGGGTGGACAGTCGCGGGATTCCGAAACTCCTTCATCGCTTTGCTCCTTCCTTGCCATCTTTCCATGCGGTAAGACTTATCGCCGAGGGCGCGGGCCGGCGGGAGACTGCGGGACCGCTTCTATTTCCCCAACGATTGGCAAGCGCTGGTTATGCCGGCCTATGTGCGGGCGGCAGCATCGCCCGCACGTAGAGCGGCCTTAATTACTGGACGGGGAAGGCAGCGGCGGTGGCGTGAGGGTAACGGGCGCGCCGTAGTCGAGGAAGTCCATTTGCAACTGGCCGGCATTGTCCGCCGGGGCGCCGGGGCCTCCGAAGTTCAGGATCAGGCGGACGTAGCGGTGGGTTTCAGGATCGACCCAGAGATCGCCGCCGGACACACCGAGACCCGGTCCGCCGGGACCGACCAGCCCATCCGGCTCCAGCCGGAACTGCAAATGGCGCGCCGAGGGCGCGTCGGGGCCGTCGCTGCCTTCAGGGGCCAGACCGGCGTCCGCGGCATAAGTCAGCAAGCCCAGGATGGCGGGGACATCGGGCGGCGGCCCCTGCGGGAACGCGGCGGCTCCGGGCAGCCCTTTCTGCCAGACGCCGAAGTTGCGGAAGTAGGTGGTGCCGCTGATTACGGCGATCTCGGTGTGGTAGCCGAGCGCGCTGTAGTTGGTATCATAATCGGCCGGCGGTTGGTGCCGGCCGCTGCCGGTCAGCAGGTATTCGGTGCTCGTCGGCCCTAGCTGCATGCGTAGGGTGTAGCTGTAGGTGGGCGCCACGTCCATCGCCGCCAGGGCGGCCATGAACTCCGGCCCGGCGGGACCGCCGACGGGAGTGCGCACGGCGCCCTCTGTAGGCGTGGGCACGGGCGTGTTGGTGGGGGCCGGGGTGGCTGTAGGCACAGGAGTATCCGTCGGCGGGGCCGGCGGGCCCGCCACGGTGGGCGTGGGCTGCGGCCCCGGCATCGCGTCGCAGGCCAGCAGCGCGCCGGCCAGGGTCAGCGCCGCCAGCAGGATTACGACCAGCCGCGGTCCCCTCACGACGCGCCGGCCTCGCCCAGGTTGAGCAGCCGCTCGACCAGCGCGCGCTGCAACGCGGGCGGCCCAGCGACGATCTCGCGATCTTCGAGTTGCGTCGGCTCACCGCGCCAGTTGGTGCAGAGTCCGCCCGCTTCCTCGATCAGCAGCCAGGCCGCGGCCAGATCCCAGGGTTGCAGGTGCAGGTGGAAGAAGGTATCGAGCCGCCCGCAGGCGACATAGGCCATCGCCAGGACCGCGGAGCCGAGGATACGCAAGCGGCGCACGTCGGGTTGGACGCGCACGGCGGTATGCAGCATGCGGTCGGAGATTGTCTGCACATAGCCGATGTCACAGCCGATAATGCTTTGCTGCATATCAGTGAGCGCGCTGACGTGGATCGGGCGGCCGTTTAGCTGCGCGCCCTGCCCCCGCTCGGCCACGTAGGTCTCGCCGTGCATCGGGTCGGCAATGACGCCGAGTTCGATCTGCCGCGTTTCAGTGTTGTAGCGGGCGATGGACACGCACCAGAAGGGCAACTGGTTGGCGTAGTTGTGCGTGCCGTCCAGCGGATCGATGATCCAGAGGTAAGGACTATCGCCCGCGCTCCGCCCGCGCTCCTCGGCCAGGATGCCGTCGGCGGGGAAGGCCGCGCCCAGCGCCCGGCAGATCGTCTCCTCTGCGGCCAGGTCGATCTCGGTGACGATATCGTTGTGGCCCTTGGCCGTGATCTGCCGGGGGGCCAGAAAGCCCTCATGGGCAATCGCGGCGGCGGCGGTGGCGGCCTCCATGGCCGTGCGGCGGGCCAGGGCGCGGGTAGTAATATCCATGGGTTACGGCTGCGTTCCCGGTGTCAGGCCCGCCGGTTCGCCAGTTTCGACGGGCGCAGGCGGTACGGCCTGGGTCGGCACGGGGGTGCCCGCCACGGCGCTGTGGCTCGGCAGACCGTTGCCGCCGCCGCCGCCCGCGCTCTCGCACGGCGTTTGCGGGACGATGAACGTCACCAGGATCTTCACGTCGTATTTCTCGCGCGTCGTGCAGATGTAATTGGCGAACTGCGTCGTCTTCTGGTCGTCGGTGGCGCCCGGCGTCGTGTTGTTGGTCGCCATGATCAGGTAGATGAAGCTGTCGATAATGGTCTGGCGGAACTGGGCATCGCTGGTCATGTTCTGGCTTTTGAGAAAGTCGGACCAGATGCGCGTCTGCTCGTCGGGACTGGCATTGATCTGCTGGAGTCGCTGCTCCACCTGGGTCGGATTGGGCGAAGGCGCGATCTTCTCAGCCTCTTGCTTGAAGATATTACCGCGAATTTTCTGATACTGATCCTCGACCTGAGTGGGATTCGTGACGATACCCTGGCGTTGCGCCTCTTGCATGAGGATTTCAAAGTTGATCATTTGATCCAGCACGTCGAAAGAGAGCACATCTTCCATGCGCTTGCCCTGGTCGTTGTCGAAGTTGAGCTGGAACTGGTCGATATAGTCCTGCTTGGCGAGCTTGACGCGCTCCTGCCAGGCCGCCTTCGAGATCGGCTTGCCGTTCACCGTGGCCGCTACGTCACCGGCATCTTGCGGCGGGGCGCTGGACACGGGCGTGCTCGCGGGCGCCCCGCCGGGGTTGTTGCCCATGACGGCGACGGCGCCGGTCGCGCCCAGCAGGACGACCGCGACGAGCGCGATCAGCAGCCAGCGCGGCACGCCGGCTCCGGTCGGAGCCGGGCGAGCGCGTCCGGCGGCCTTGGCGCTGCGCGGGGCGGGCGTGCGCGGCGCGGGCGCCGCTGGGCGGGCCGGGCCTGTCGCGCGGGCCGCGGACCGGGCGGCGGGTTTGGGCGCGGGCGCTTTGGCAGCGGGTTTCGCGGTGGCGGGGCGGCGAGGGGCGGGCGCCGCCGGACGGACACGCACCACAGTAGGGGCAGGTTCGCCTTCTTCGCCTTCTAATGCATCGTCCGCCGCATCCACGACAGATGGGCCAGACTCCGCTACCGCGGGATTGGGCGTTTCGGTATACGCCTCCTCGTCCTCAAGCGCGTCGTCTACCGGCGGGGGGACGGGGGGCCGGACCTTCGCGGCGCGGGGCGGGGCCGGCGATCCTGGTGGGGACAGTTCTTCGTCGTCGTAACTTGGTCGTTGTTGAAAAGTCATACCGTTCCCTGATAAGCGGCCAGTACCCGTCGGGCCTGCGACCGCCGGCGGACTGTCAGTCCTCGTCCAAACTCAGCATGGCGAGGAAGGCTTCTTGCGGAATATCGACGCTGCCCACGGTTTTCATGCGGGCTTTGCCTTCTTTTTGCTTCTCCAGCAGCTTGCGCTTGCGCGAGATGTCGCCGCCATAGCACTTTGCCAGCACGTTCTTACGCAGCGCGGAAATCGTCTCGCGGGCGACAATCTTGCTGCCAATCGCCGCCTGGATGGGCACGTCGAACATCTGGCGCGGGATGAGGCGGCGTAGCTTATCGACCAGCGCGCGGCCCTGGCTGATCGCCCGGTCGCGGTGGGTGATGACGCTGAGCGCATCGACCGGCACGCTGTTCACCAGCACGTCGAGTTTGACCAGGTCGGCGGGTTGGTACTCCGAGAAGCTGTAGTCGAGCGAGGCATAGCCCTGCGTGCGCGACTTGAGTTGATCGTAGAAATCGACGATCATTTCGCTCAAGGGCACATTGTAGGCCAGCGAGACGCGGCTCTCGTCCAGGTAGTCGGTCTTGGTATAGATGCCGCGCCGGTTGGTCACCAGTTCCATGATCGCCCCGATAAAGCGAGTCGGGGTGACGATCTGGATCGCCATCCAGGGTTCTTCGACCTGCTGGATGCTGGTCGCGTCGGGCATCTCGGCGGGGTTGTCCACGACGACCACGCTGCCGTCCGTTTTGGTGATGCGGTACTCGACGCTCGGCGCCGTGGTGATCAACTCCAGGCCGTACTCGCGCTCCAGACGCTGCTGGACAATCTCCATGTGGAGGAGCCCCAGGAACCCGCAGCGGAAGCCGAAGCCGAGCGCCGTGCTGCTCTCCGGCTGGTAGACCAGTGAGGCATCGTTGAGGTGCAGCTTGTCGAGGGCGTCGCGCAGGCTCTGGTACTCGACCGTCTCGACCGGGTAGATCCCAGCAAAGACCATCGGCTTGACGGGGCGGTAGCCGGGCAAGGGTTCGTCGGCGGGGTGGGCAAGCAGCGTGATCGTATCGCCCACCTGGCACTCGCTGATGCCTTTGAGGCCAGTCGCGACGTAGCCTACCTCGCCGGTGCGTAGCGTCCCGGTGGCGGTCATCGCCGGATTGAAGAACCCGATCTCCAGCACTTCGGCGACGGCGCCGGTCGCCATCATCTGGACCTTGTCGCCCTCTTTCACCTCGCCATCCACGATGCGGCAGTAGGCAATCACGCCTTTGTAGGGATCGTAGTGGCTGTCGAAGATGAGAGCACGCAAGGGGCGGCGGTTGGCGCCGGTCGGCGGCGGCACATGCTTGACGATGGCCTCCAGGATCTCGGTGATGCCGCGTCCCTCCTTGGCCGAGGCGAAAATCACCTCGTCCAGGGGCAGCCCGATCACCCGGTCGATCTCCATCGCGACCAGTTCCGGCTGCGCGCTGGGCAGGTCGATTTTGTTGACCACGGGCACCAGGGCCAGGTCATGCTCCAGGGCCAGGTAGAC
>JAICKM010001023.1 GCA_025927935.1 Chloroflexia bacterium
AGTGGCGCGCCTTTGGTTGGTCCGTGGTGGAGGTGGACGGTCACAATATTGCGCAACTGCTGCAGACGTTCGCCCGCTTGCCCTTCGAAGCCGGCAAGCCAAACTGCATTATCGCGCACACGCACAAAGGCCAGGGCGTCTCGCTAATGCGCGATAAGGCGGCCTGGCACCACAAGGTGCCTAACGCGGAAGAACTCGCCATAGCCCTGAAAGAACTCGAAGAGGTGGCGTCATGACGCAGCTCTACGATTGCCGCGACGCCTTTGAAACCAAGCTCCGCGAGCTGGCATCCGAAGATCACCGTATCGTCGCCGTGGTCAACGACTCCGTCGGCTCCAGTAAGCTGAACCAGTTCGGCCAGATGTTCCCGATCCGGCTGGTCAATGTCGGCATCGCCGAGCAGAACATGGTGGGCGTGGGCGCGGGGCTGGCCAACGGCGGGCTGATCCCCTTTGTGACCGGCGCGGCGCCCTTCCTGACCGGACGGGCGCTGGAGCAGATCAAAGCCGACCTGGCCTACTCGAATCAGAACGTCAAGCTCTGCGGCATCAGCAGCGGCATGGCCTATGGCGAACTAGGGCCAACACATCACTCGATCGAGGACGTGGCTTGGCTGCGCGCCATCGCCAACATGACGGTGATCGTGCCGGCTGACCCCATCGAGACGGCCCAGGCCGTGGAGGTGGCCGCGCGCACTTATGGCCCGATGTTCATCCGCATCAGCCGGCTGCCCGTGCCAATTGTGCATGACGAGAATTACCAGTTCGCAATCGGCAAGGCAGCGCGGCTGCGCAATGGTGGCGATGTCACGCTCATCGCTAACGGCGTACTGGTGCCGCGGGCATTGGAAGCAGCAGAAATGCTGGCGCGGGAAGGGGTCCAGGCGCGGGTGCTCAACATGAGTACCGTGCGTCCGCTGGATCAGGAGGCGGTACTGGCGGCGGCGGCGGAAACCGGGGGCATTGTGACGGCGGAGGAGCACACAACCTTCGGTGGGCTGGGCAGTGCGGTCGCGGAGGTGGTCGTCCAGCACCACCCCGTGCCCATGCGCATCCTGGGCGTGCCGGGCGTGTTCGCGCCGACCGGCGCGGCTTCCTGGCTGCTGGAGCACTTCGGGTTGACGGCTCAGGGCATCTGCGAAGCCGCGTTGGAACTTGTTGGGGCGAGGGTTTAAACGCTATAGCGCCTGGAAAAGGGAACATCCTGGCTATTGACCAGGGCACAACCAACACCAACGTATTGCTAATCGATCCGGGCCGGGTAGGTGTAGCAAAGGCAGCACAACCGCTGACGCCGAGCTATCCCCAACCGATCCGGACCGGGCAGCCCTGAGTACCCACTAGGACAACTGGTCTAAATTGCGCCCGGATCCCCCCGTCGTGCCGGTCCTGTCGCTGGGCGCAATTTCATCCCAGGGGGTGACCGGCGGGTCATGCGAGCTTTGTATAATTCCTGCCCCTGCTCGCCGGGAGCCGGGATGAGCCTTGCCCTGCTTGTAACACGCTTACTCAAGCAGAGTGCGGCGGAGGAGAAATTATGGTTGAAGGAGATAGCGTGACGGCAGAGCCATGGCGTGAGCGCGAGATTGCACTGACCACACAGCGCGACTACCCGAATCCGTACACCGATGTGGAGGTATGGGCGGAGTTCACGCACGATACGGGGGTCATGTTGCGTCGTCCCGCTTTTTGGGATGGCGAACGCACCTGGAAGATCCGCTTTGCGTCGCCCCTCGCGACAGGACGATGGACCTGGCGCAGCTTTAGCTCGCTGGAAGATCCCGGATTGGGCGGGCAGTCCGGCGAGTTCGTCTGCGGGGCCGCGGTGGCCCCCGCGCACCGTTTCTACAAGCACGGCTTCTGGCACATGTCGCCGGGTCGTCGCAGTCTGGTGCATGCGGACGGCACGCCGGCCGTGCTTGTGGGAGACACGGCCTGGGCGTTGCCCTGGCGCGCCACTGAG
>JAICKM010000530.1 GCA_025927935.1 Chloroflexia bacterium
GAGCAAGGGCCAGGCGCGCCGGGTGATCGAGCAGGGCGGCGTCGAGATCGACGAGCAGCGCGTCACCGACGTGAACGCGACCGTGCTGCCGCGCGACGGCATGCTGATCAAGTTTGGCCGGCGCAGCTTTGTCCGCCTGCACGTCGGCTAATCCGGCTACCAGGCGCCGGGCGTGACCGTAGATCACGTCCTGCGCCTGTGCCGAGCCATCCTGCGCTGCGAGCGGCGCGAACCGGGCCAGGTGGGTAGGCTGCATGCGGGCCGATAGTCCCTGGCAAGTTACGACGGTCCGCGCGATAATGTACGGTAAGTTCGGGCGCAGCGGCGACCATGCCGGCCTGACGATCTACCTGTCGCCCGCGCCCGGACCCTGCTCTACGCCTGCCGCCGTCACGCTCGCTCGCCCGGTGGTTACGCAGATCGAGTACACTTGTATGTCTACTTCCCTCGATACGCCCGAGATCCGGCCCGCCGTGATCACACGCGCGAAACCGGCCATTCTCGACGCGGCCTGGTGGCCTTACCTGGTAGCGACGGTGGCGGCCGTGCTGCTGCGCTGGCCGACGCTGTCCAACCGTATGCTCACAACGGATGAACCCGCCTATCTGCTCCAGGCCGCCCGGCTCCACTCGCTTGAAACATTCATCTACGGCTACCTCTACCGCACCGAAACCAAGAGTCAGATTGGACTGATCCCTTACCTGGTCGCGCAACTCATCGACCCCAGTAATGCGATCCTGATCGTGCGCATCTTTGTCCTGCTGGCGCTGGTGGTGAGTTGCTGGCTGCTCATCGCCTTCGCTCAGCGCTTCCTCGGCGGGCCGCTGACCGGCCTGGTGGCGGCGTTGCTGTCCGCCTTCTACGTGGCGACCGGCTCCGGCTACTTCACGGCGCCGACCATCCTGGGCGAGTTCTGGTTGGGGGCCAAGCTGGAGTATTTTCAGTTGCCATTTATCCTGGCCTGTCTCTACGGGGTGGCCTGGGGCAGCGGGGTGGCGGGCGTACGGCCCCGCCACGCCGATTGGGGGCTGTTCGGTGCGGGGCTGGCCTGGGCCATCGCCGTGCTGATTAAGCCAGGGGCCATCTTCGTCGGCCCGGTCTGCCTACTGAGCCTGTTGATTCTCTGGCCGGGGGCGGCGCCGCCGCGCAAGCCCCTGCGCGAGCAGGTGCAGGCGGGTGGGGCGTTTCTGGTCGGGGCCGCGCTGCCTGTCGCGCTGGTCTATGTGCCTTACTTTCTACGGCCTTCCACGCTTGACGAGTTACGCTTCAACTTGCTCGACCTCAACTCCAGCTACGCCGTCGGCCCGCCGATCATCGTGCGGGTGCCCGCGTTGTTGCTCGGCATGCCCACCCTGTTGTTGCTGCTGTTCCTGATCGCGCCGGTGCTGGTGGGCCGCCGCTTGCGCGGGCAGCCGCCCACCCCCGCCCAGCGTGTGCTGCCGATGGTGCTGCTGACGGTGCCCACGCTGTTCATTGGCTACTTGCCCGGCCAGGCCCTGTTGCATTATCTGATCCCTATTGTGCCGCTGATGGCCCTGGCGGTGTGTGGCTACCTGGCCCTGGTCTTCCGCGACCTGGCCCAGCGGGGCCGGCCCCGCCTGGCGCGCGCCCTGCCGTTCGCCCTGGCGCTGGTCTACTTGCTGATCCAGGCGCCCGCGTTGCTGGCCTATCCGGGCGTCTCCGCGCGGGATTATTACCTGGACGAGGACCGCACGCACTTCGACCTGGACGGCATCGTCGCCTACATCAAGACGCACACCGGCCCCTCGGATCCCGTCTGGGTCTACTATGATGCGCCCGAAATCAACATGCTCAGCGGGCGCCCACCCGCCACCGCCGATCCTCAGGCCGACTGGCTGACCTTCCTCTGGGCCGACCCCTGGTTCGACCGCACGCTGGCCGCGCTGCGCGCCGAGCCGCCCAAGTTGATTATCGGGGTCAATCATCCCCATCTCTACTTCGCCCGCGCCGTGCCGATCACCCAGGTGCCGAAGGTGAGCACATTGCTGGAGAGCGATTATCGCTGCGACGCCACGCTTCTCCGTGGCGCCGTCATCTGCACTCGGCTGCGTTAGGGCCGCGCCCGCCGCCGGCCCTCCCTCTACTCTCCTCCCGCTGCTTGTTCCACGCGCCTGGCGCTCCCGCCGCGGCGCGTCTTTTTTGGCACAGACATTGCTCCTATTCTCAGCAAAGATGTTCCCGCACTACAACGGCGCCTCTTTATGACTCTGACTTCGCTGTAGGTTGTGCTACTCCGTGGGGCGCGGCGCGGACTTGCAGCGGCACCAGCGGCCACACGGCTGTTATATTTCCTGGAGGTATTCTGTGATGGGCACGTTTCTTCGCTTCCGCGTCGCTGGGCGGCGCCGGCAGCATTCGGTAATTGTTACTTTACTCCTGGCCGGTAGCCTGCTGCTGAGCGCGTGCGATCTAGGCGGCAGCGCGCCGCCCACCACCGGTACGCAGCAGCCCCCCGCCGCGCAACAACCGGCCACCACGGCTCCAAGCAGCGGGCAGACGGACACCGGGCAGAGCGGCTCCAATGGTGGGGCGGGCGGTAGTCTCGGCGGCAGCAACACGCCTACCACGGCGGCCCAGAACGGCGGGGCGGTGACGCAGCCGGGGCCTTCGACGGCCATCTTCGATAAGATGGCCGGTGGTATCCCCGTGAACACCACCGACCCCTCCGGCCAGCCCGTGGTGCAGATGGTGCAGAAGGTCGGCCCCGCGGTGGTGACGGTGGTCAACAGCCTTGATCCGGCTGCATCCGGTGGCTATGGCGGTGAGGCCCGCGGCAGCGGCGCCATCATCGACCCGGCGGGCTATATCATCACTAATAATCACGTCGTCGAAGGGCAGCAATCGCTCGTCGTCATTTTTGCCGACGGCAAGAAGCAGCAGGTGCAACTGGTGGGCACCGCGCCCGAAAGCGACCTGGCGGTGCTGAAAGCCAGCGGCCAGATGCCCGCCGTCATTTCACTGGGCGACTCGGATAAGCTGCTGCCGGGCGAAACGGTCGTCGCCATCGGGTCGGCTCTCGGCGAGTTCGTGAACAGCGTGACCGTCGGCGTCGTCAGTGGCCTCCATCGCCAACTGGATGAGGGCAACGGCGTGACTATCTCCGATCTGATCCAGACGGACGCGGCGATCAACCATGGTAACTCGGGTGGCCCGCTGCTGAATCTTGACGGGGAACTGATCGGGATCAATACCCTGGGTGTCACCAGTGCCGGTCAAGGCGATGTGGCGCAGGGGCTGGGTTTCGCGATCCCCTCCAATACTGTCAAGAATATCGCCCAGCGGATTATGAAGGGCGGTGGATCAAGTGGGCAGCAAGCCTCCAACCGTCCGTATCTCGGTGTGCGGGTGCAACTCGTCACTCCGCGCTTGTCGTCCTACTACAATCTGGTGGACCCCAACGGGCAGTTGCTCAACACAGGGGAACTGGTCACGGAGGTGTTGCAGGGCACGCCCGCGGAGAAGGCCGGCTTGCAGGCCGGTGATGTGATCGTCGGCGTGGACAACCAGCAGATCGACAGCCAGACTACGCTGGGCGATGTGCTGGCGAATCACAATGCCGGTGACAAGGTGACGATGACCATCATCCGCGCCGGCAAGCAGGGCACGGTCCAGGTCACGCTGGGCCAGGCACCAGGATGATCGGCACGTAGCGAAAAAGAACCCGCCCGGCGCACCGCCGGGCGGGTTCTTTTCTTATCGGGTGCCGGGCTATTCCGCCACTTCCGCGGCCACGCGGGGGCGGAACTCGGGCACCGCTTCCAGCACCTGCGCGCAGACCTCGTAGCGGCCAAAGCTCGGCATCAGGTAGGCGCCGGCCACTTTCTTGTAAGCATAGTTCAACAGTTCCTGGGCCATGGCGATGCCCTCCTGGCGGCCGTTTGCGCCCGCTTCGTGCATGCGGGCGCGCGCCCAATCGGGGATGGTGATGCCCGGCACCTCGTTGTGCAGAAACTCGGCATGGCGCCCGCTTTGCAGCGGTAGAATGCCCATCAAGATCGGCAGCTTGAAGTCACCGACGAGGTCGAGCGTCTTATCCAGCCATTCGAGGTCGAAGAACGGCTGGGTCATCACGAAGTCGGCGCCCGCTTCCATCTTCTGGTAGAGCCGGTCGATCTCCAGATCCAGGTCCCGGGCATTGGGATTGAACGCCGCACCGATCAGGAAGCTGGTGGGGCCGCCGATGGTGTTGCCCGCCACATCATAGCCCGCGTTCATCTTGCGCAGCAGCTTGATCAGGCCCACGCTGTCGATGTCGAACACGCCCGACGAGGCGATCTTCTCGACCGGGTTGGGCGGGTCGCCAGTGAGAGCCAGGATAATGCGCTGGCCCATGGCGTGGGCGCCCAGCAATTCGGCCTGCAAGCCGAGCAGCGAGCGGTCCCGCGTGCAGAAGTGGATGATCACCTCCGCGCCGACCTGCTGGCGCACCATGTTGCTGACGGCCATGACGCTCATCGAGGCCCGCCCGCGGGCGCTGTCGGTGATATCCACGGCGCTGACCCCGCGCTCGTAGAGCATTTGCGCCCCGGCCAGCAGCTTGGCCGGGTTGATGCCCCGTGGCGGCTCGAGTTCGACGGTCGTGACGAACTCGCGGCCCAGTTTCCAGGCGAACGTGCCGGGCTGCGCTGACTCGCGGACGCTGTGCAGTTCGGCCTCGTCGGCGACCGCACTCACGCCGTTCGACTCACTGTTCGCCGAACTGTACGGTGTCACCAGCATCGGATCGTGGTGCACACTGGCGACGGCGGCAGCCAGGGCGTGGGCGCTGGTGGCCGTGCTCTCGGCCGCTTCGCTTTGCAGGCGGCGGGCTAGTTCGCGGATATGCTCCGGCGTGGTGCCGCAGCAGCCGCCCAGGATGCGCGCGCCAAGCTGGGCCATTTGCTGCGCCTGCTCGGCCATGTAGGCCGGGCCGGAGACATAGACGATGCGCCCGGCCACCACTTCGGGCCACCCCGCATTGGGCTGCGCGCTCAGCGGCGCGCGGGCCACGGCGGCCATGTCGGCCAGCACGCGGGCCATGCGCACGGGCCCGGTCGAGCAATTCGCACCTACGACGTCGGCCCCGGCGTCTTCCAGGGCGCGCA